>JAJRTC010000056.1 GCA_024278445.1 Nitrospirota bacterium | reverse complement strand
TGCCGGAATAGACACGGAAAAAGGCAAGCTGACCAACAAAAGGATCAGTAATAATTTTAAAAGCAAGAGCGGAGAACGGCTCGTCGTCGGAAGCTTTCCTGAAATCTTCTTCCTCGGTATCGGGATTAATGCCCTTGATAGGCGGAATATCAGCAGGAGAAGGAAGATAATCAACAACGGCATCCAGCAGACCCTGAACGCCCTTGTTTTTGAAGGCAGACCCGCAAAAGACAGGAATAAGCTTAAGGTCAAGAACACCCTGCCTTACCGTTGCCTTTATTTTGGATTCGGCTATCTCGGTACCGTCCAGATAGGCCGTCATCAAATCGTCGTCAAGATCAGATAAGGCCTCTATCAGTTTATCACGCCCTGCATCGGCTTTATCTTTTAGATCAGCCGGTATTTCTTCTATTTTAAAAGTAGAGCCAAGGGTATCGTTGGAAGTATAAATGACCGCTTTCATTATCACGAGATCGACAAACCCCGTAAAGGTGTCTTCAGCACCGATAGGAACGTGCATGGCAACGGCGTTATGCCCCAGCCTCTCACGAATCTGCCCGACGACTTCGTTATAGTCAGCTCCGGTACGGTCCATCTTGTTAACGAAAGCAATTCTTGGAACCTCGTATTTATCAGCCTGACGCCAGACTGTTTCAGACTGGGGTTCAACACCGCCAACGGCACAGAAAACACCAACGGCACTATCCAGAACGCGTAGCGAACGCTCAACTTCAACGGTAAAGTCGACATGCCCAGGAGTATCGATGATATTAATGACATTTTTGTTCCACTCACATGTAGTGGCGGCAGAGGTGATGGTAATACCACGCTCCTGCTCCTGCTCCATGTAATCCATAACGGCGGTTCCTTCGTGAACCTCACCAATTTTATGAGTTATTCCCGTATAAAAGAGAATACGCTCGGTAGTGGTAGTTTTACCGGCGTCAATATGCGCCATGATCCCGATGTTACGGGTTCTTTCCAAGGGTGCCTTGCGAGCCACTTTTTAGTTACCTCTTTCCTTAATTAGCCGCTACCACCGGTAATGGGCGAAAGCCTTGTTGGCTTCGGCCATTTTGTGGGTATCTTCTTTTTTCTTAACCGCTCCACCGGAGCCATTTGCCGCGTCCATCAGCTCGCCCGCCAGCCTGTTGTAAAAACCGCGTTCGCCACGTTTCCGGGCGTTGTCGATTATCCAACGGATAGACAAGGCCGTTTGCCTGTCATATTTGACCTCAATCGGAATCTGGTAGGTAGAACCACCAACACGGCGAGACTTGACTTCCAAAGAGGGTTTTACGTTAGTCACAGCTCGTTTAAAAACGTCTATGGGACTATCGTCTTTTATCTTCTCCGCAATACGATCCAGCGCGTTATAGAAAATTTTCTCGGCCAGGCTTTTCTTGCCGTCTTTCATGACAACGTTTATGAACCGGCTTACAAGAACCTCGTTGTAGCGCGGATCGCCATCAGGCTTTCTTTTTGTTACTTCCCTTCGTCTCGGCATTTTATTTCCGCTCTCCTACTTCTTTTTAGGCCGTTTGGTGCCGTATTTTGATCTGCTCTGCTTGCGGGAGTCCACACCCAAGGTATCAAGCGTTCCACGGACGATATGATAACGAACACCAGGCAGATCCTTAACCCTGCCACCGCGCAGAAGAACAATTGAATGTTCCTGCAGGTTGTGGCCTTCACCCGGTATGTATGTAGTTACCTCGAACCCGTTGGTAAGCCTCACACGAGCAACTTTACGCAAAGCCGAGTTAGGCTTCTTCGGTGTAGAGGTATAGACTCTCACACAAACGCCACGCCTCTGCGGACACTTCGTGAGCGCCGGACATTTAGTTTTCCTGATCGCTTTGCGCCGGCCCTTGCGAACCAGCTGATTAATCGTCGGCACCCTTGTATCTCCGTTATCGTCTTTTTAAGTTTTACTTCCAATTTTTCAAACAACAAAGCGGCCCGGAAAGGCCGCCGTGGGTATCTGCCCGAATGCGCTGAAAAATTAGCAAGTGTAGTAGAACCACAGGCCCGTGTCAACTACTTTTAAATTTATTTTGACACGGGAGAAAATGCTACATGACGCTGGCAGGATCCATATCGCAATGTACCACGACTCCGCCTCTTTCCGCATAGGAAAGTTCGTCTGTTTCGTGCAGAAAACGCCCAACCCCCCAGGCGAGCGTGGAATGGGTTTTGGCCTTTATCAAAACTCGCCAATGATACCTGTTTCTCACCTTGAAAACCACCGCCTCAACAGGCCCAAGGATATGAATATCAGGCGATTCTGATACTATTTGACCCAACATCCCCTTGGCCCGGCTAACAAAACGCCAGCCTTGGCTTTCAGACACGGCGTCTATCCTGATAAGGGCAAGCCTGACATATGGCGGGTACCCCACCGCCTTCCGCAGAGGGGCCTCAGCCTCGTAGAAGGCCTTAAAATCGTGTTTCAGGGCAGATTCCACACTATGATGTCCTGCGCTTAAGGTCTGGATTATTACGCGCCCTGCAACGTCCCCGCGCCCGGCCCGACCTCCTGCCTGGGTTATAAGCTGAAACGTCCTCTCCGACGCCCGAAAATCCGGGATATGCAGGGTGTTATCGGCATTAATCGCCCCAACAAGTGTGATACCGGGAAAATCATGCCCCTTCGTTACCATCTGGGTGCCTATCAGGATATCGACCTCACGTTTCTCCACAGATTCCAGAATTTTGGCCGACGACCGCTTTTTCATGGTCGTGTCCCTGTCCATACGCGCCACCCTGGCATTCGGGAACATATCCGCTATCTCATGCTCAACTTTTTCAGAACCGGCCCCGCCCATCCAGAGGTCGGTAGAATTGCATTCCGGGCACAACTTGGGGGCGGGTTCTTCATAACCACAGGTATGGCAAGACAAAGTTTTTGAATTCATGTGAAAAACAAGGCTTAAAGAGCAATTCTTGCACTCAAACGTATAACCGCACAGGGAACATTGTATATGTCTTGCAAGACCACGCCTGTTTATAAAAAGAAGTACCTGCTCCTTTTTCTCAAGAGCTGTTTTTATTGCTGAATGAAGTTTTTCCCCTATTTCCCAGTTTTTATCAGGTTTTACAAGCATAACCTCCGGCATGGGGCGTCCGTCCACACGGTCTTTTAATTCAAGGAGGTTATACTTGCCAGCCAACGCATGATAGTAACTCTCAAGCGAAGGGGTGGCCGCCCCTAAAACTACCGGAATATTTTCCATGGCCCCCCGTTTTATCGCAACGTCACGCCCATTGTATCTAGGAGAGGTATCCTGCTTGTACGAGCCGTCATGCTCCTCGTCCACCACAATAAGACCCAGCTCTTTAACAGGCGCAAACACGGCTGAGCGCGCTCCGACAACGATTCTAGCCTCGCCACTTGATATAGCACTTAACCTTCTTTCACGCTCTTTTGGCGTCATATCGGAATGAATCACAACCGGTTTTATGTTAAGACGCCGCTCAAGCCTGCGCGACATGGCGTCTGCCAATGATATCTCTGGCGTAAGAAAGATGACCGACCTGCCGATTGCCAAAGTTTTTTTTGCAAGACTTGCGTAAATTTCCGTTTTGCCAGAGCCTGTTACGCCATGAATAAGGTTTACCTTGAATTTTTTTTTCTCTATGTAAGGAGCAATAGCCTCAACCGCCATTTTTTGTTCATGAGTCAGGGTAACAGGCTCATATTTTTGCGACGTGGTAAGCGGATAAGGCCTGATCTCACCCCGTGATGCAACGCGCCTCGCCATCTGCCGGACGATAAAGAACTTTTTTAACGTAGCGCCGCTTAAAATTTTTCCCAGTTCTTTTTGTGTTTTTCCAAGGTCGGCGGACAGGAGCGACAACCTGCGCGTGCCCTTTTTTGGCTCAAGGACGTTATATATATCAAGAGCCGCTTTTGATCGTGTTTTCGGTTTTTCCGTTAAATCTTCGCGTATCGCCACAACAGTATCGACTTCGATTTTATCTCTCGGTACGATAAGGGGTAAAAATTCACCCGGTGGCTCGAAATAATGTTCAGCCGCCCAAATGGCAAGCTGTAGAACAGGAAAGCTAACAACAGGTGCGTCATCTATAACCTGGATAATCGGTTTTATATTTCCGATGTCCGCATGATTTACAATCTCCGCTACCAGCCCTATTGCTTTTCTCGGCCCGAACGAGACCAAGACCCTTTTTCCTGGCGAAACGCTATTTTGCATATCATCAGGTACGGAATATGTAAAAAAACCGCGAAGTGGGCGCGGAATCACTACCTTTGCAAAAATTTCTTTTTTATTGGCTCGTTTACCCATAGTGGTGCTATTTAAAGCTAAATACATCAAATTGACAAGGAATGGATGTAAGCTATAATCACCCCTGAAAAACAGATCATTTTACTTATCAACCGGCAGGGTTAAACGTGGCGTACAAGGCGTGGTTCGAGTGTTTTAACAACGCGTGCCGTAAGCGGTATGAGTTAAGCGAAGTTATATACAATTGCGAGGATTGCGGCTCCCTCCTGCAGGTAGTCCATGATTACGAGGAAATTTTAAAAACATCCGCCGCCCAGTGGATGCGAAAGTTTGACGAGCGCAGTCACAGAAAAATGTGGCCTTACGGCTCTGGCGTGTGGCGCTTCAAGGAATGGGTTCTGCCCGGCGTGGAAGATAAAAATGTCGTTTCCATGTATGAAGGCGAGACAAACCTTTTCTGGGCCGAACGTTTGGGCTCTGAGATAGGCCTGCCTAACTTGTGGATAAAACTTTGCGGCAACAGCCACACAGGTTCTTTTAAAGATCTCGGCATGACAGTTCTCGTTTCGATGGTCAAACAAATAGTTGCAAACGGCAGGGAGATTAGAGCCGTTGCCTGCGCTTCCACCGGAGACACGTCGGCATCGCTCGCCTCATATTGCGCGGCGGCCGGGATGAAATCTATCGTGTTTCTCCCAAAGGGCAAGGTATCGAACGAACAACTGATACAGCCTATAGCCAATGGCGCACTTGTTATTTCTCTTGATACCGATTTTGACGGGTGCATGAAGCTGGTTCAGGAAATTTCAAAAGACAAATCGATATATCTTGCAAACTCCAAAAACTCGTTAAGGATAGAAGGCCAAAAAACCGTAAGCATCGAAATGGCCCAGCAGTTCGACTGGGAAGTGCCGGATGTCGTGGTAATCCCCGGCGGCAATTTGGGCAACGTTTCTGCTTTGGGCAAAGGTTTTAAGCTTATGGAGCAGTGCGGAATTATAAGCAAAAGACCGCGCATCGTTTGCGCCCAGGCAGAGAAAGCTAATCCGCTTTACCGTTACTATAAATCAGGCTACAAAAACTTTGAGCCTTTGCAGGCAGAAAAAACATATGCCTCCGCCATACAGATAGGCGACCCGGTTTCCATTCATAAGGCCGTGGCGATATTAAAAGAGTTCGACGGAATAGTTGAGCAGGCGTCTGAAGAAGAACTTGCGGACGCGTGCGCGAGAGCCGATAGAACCGGTGCCTACACCTGCCCGCACACAGGCGTTGCCTTGGCCGCGCTGTTTAAGTTAAGGAAGAGAGGCGACATCAATCAGGATGATAAAGTTGTAGTAATATCAACCGCGCACGGCTTGAAGTTTTCGCAGTTTAAACTGGACTATCACGAGTCTAACCTGCCGGATATAAAAAGCCGTCACGCCAACCTGCCGTTAGAAGCGCCTGCAAACCTTGATGCCGTGCTGAAGATTTTAGATAAGCGGCTGTGAGCAGTAAATAAAGAAGGATATATAAATGATATTTTCGGTAATTATGGCAGGTGGCAAGGGAACAAGGTTCTGGCCTCTCTCAAGGGAAAACCGCCCAAAACAGCTTTTATCTATCGTGGGCGAGACGACCATGATCCAAAGCACATATGAACGTGTAAAACCTTTATCCGGCCCTGAGCGTGTCATTGTGATAACAGGCTCGGCGCACGCAGACGAAATAAAAAAACAACTGCCGGAAATTCCGGCTGAAAACATAGTGGCAGAACCTGTGGGGCGCAACACGGCACCATGCGTGGCACTGGCCGCCATGATAGCACGCAAGCAAGACCCGGATGCGGTTCTGGGCGTCTACCCGGCAGATCACGTTATCACCAACGAAGAAGTTTTTCGAAATACCGCACAAACTCTAATTGACGTTCTTAAAAGCAATAGCAAAAAACTGGGAACGATGGGCATCGTTCCGTCATATCCTGAAACCGGGTTTGGCTATATCCATCGTGGCGCAAAAACAGCCGACGACGTGTATGCGGCAAAAGAGTTTTGCGAAAAGCCCGATATCGGCACGGCAAAGCGGTATATGGAATCAGGCGAATATTATTGGAACGCGGGTGTTTTCTTCTGGCGGGCAGATACAATTTTAAACGAAATTGAAACTAATCTGCCGGAGCTATGGAAAAAAATGAAACCTATAGACAACGCGATAGGGTCACCTGACTTCGCTGACGTTATGAACGAAACATATCCCAACCTGCCGTCTATATCAATAGATTACGGCGTGATGGAAAAAGCTGGCGTAAGCGGAAACGTTTTGGTGGCTCCGGCAAACCCGGGCTGGAGCGACGTAGGCTCCTGGCGGTCCTTATACGACCTTGTTCCGGCGGATGATTCCGGCAACCGCCAACGTGGAAAAGTCATCGCCGTAAATTCACATGGCACACTCGTATATAACGAGAAGCGGCTCGTGGCGCTTGTGGGCGTGGACGATATCATCGTTGTAGAAACGGACGACGCTATTTTGGTGCTTAACAAAAACCAGGCACAGAACGTGCGCGAAGTAACCGAAAAGTTAAAAGAACAGGGGCTAACAGGCTACCTGTAAAATTTCGCCATCCCTCTTGACGTTTGTTTCTCACAATGATAGTTTAATATTGAATCATTTAATATTAAGTTAGTTGCATAAAAGAAGAAGTGAAGCATGGGAACCAAATATAAAGGCTCACCCAAAGAGGTTAACGCGCTTAACATTTTCATCAAGCTTTCCCGTTGCGTAGAATCTGTAATGTCTGGCCTATCCCCCACCCTTTCCAGGGCGGGGCTAACGGTGAGCCAATTCGGAATCATGGAATCTATATACCATCTGGGCCCAATGTGCCAAAAAGAACTTGCCTGCAAAATTTTAAAATCTGGCGGCAACATCACGCTAGTAGTAGATAACCTTGCAAAACAAGGATATGTAAAACGTATTCGTAACGAGCAAGACAGGCGCTATTCCACGGTTCATCTAACTGCTACCGGACGCAGAAAGATTTCTGCACTTTTCCCTAAAATAGTGAAAAAAATCGTAGAAAGAATGGGCGCATTAACACAGGAAGAACAAAAAGCCATTGGCCCGATACTTAAAAAGCTGGGCGAGGGGCATAAGTAGTTACACCATGTTTCACAGACCTTGAACAAAACCAAAGGGAGATTTACGCAATGTTTACACGATTTTTTCCACTACTGGCATTAGGTTTAGCGCTCGTTTCATCTTCTGTATTTGCCGCCGAGTACGATGTTGACAAGTCGCATTCAAGTGTCGGCTTTGCGGTTAAGCACATGGTTATAAGTTCCGTACGCGGCAATTTTAAGGATTTTAAAGGTGAATTCGAGATAGACGAAAACGTGTTAACCCAGGTTAAAGCAACCATATACCTTAAAAGTATAAACACAAATGAGCAAAAGCGAGACAAGCACCTGCGAAGCCCGGAATTTTTCGACGTCGAGATGTACCCGGAAATGCTTTTCATATCGACGAAGATTACGCACGACGGGAATAAATATAGCGTAACGGGCGAACTTACCATTAAGGCAGTAACAAAACCCGTAACACTAAAAGGCGAGCTGTTGGGAATGATAAAAGACCCGTGGGGCAACGAGAGGGCCGGATTTCATGCAGAGGGAAAAATAAACCGTAAAGACTTCGGCATAAGTTTTCACAAGCTTCTTGAAGCAGGTGGCCTTGTTGTAGGCGACGAGGTAACCATTATTCTCGACATCGAAGGAATAAAGCGGAAAGAAAAATAGCGGTGGTGCAAGCCCTGCCCCTGACTTCTGATGGAGGGGCAGGAAAGGTAAAAAATTTACTTTAACTTTGACAATCGTTTTAAGGCATGTTTTTTT
>JAJRTC010000055.1 GCA_024278445.1 Nitrospirota bacterium | reverse complement strand
TTTTCCGAGGGGCAGTCAGGGCACGCTTTCTTCATACCAAACATCACTTCGTAGCACCGCCGCCCCAAAAGCTCCTCCTTGTTTTTGTTTACAAGGTTGAGCATGAACTGGTTGGCCATCAGGATTCTCTCATTCCTGTCAAGGACGACGATACCTTCACCGACGCTTTCCAGAACCGTGTTCAAAAAGCTTTCGGTGTTTTTAATTTTTTGGTAGTTCTCTTTGAGTGTAGATGTCATCTGGTTGAAATTTTCCGCAAGATCTCCTATCTCATCTTTTGCGTTTATTTTTAATGGTTCGGAAGGAAACCCTTCGTCAGTGGTTTTTTTAGCGCTTTTGGCAATTTCAAGAATCGGCTCGACAACTATTTTATGCAGAGCAATCCATAGTAAAAATGCCAGAATGAAGAGAACCACGATAAAGCCTGCAAATAGTTGCCGTTTGACAGATTTTATAGCTTGCTGATCTTTTTCGGTGGACATGCTTATAAGCACGGCCCCTCGCACCGCACCCTCGGACCCGTGACACTGGTGACATTCTTTTTCATTCAGAAGAGGGAATAAGAATATTCGAGAGCCTGTCGGCTCATCAAAATAAGATACGTTTTTCATCGTGGTCAGCATTTTCCGTATGAGCGGGCTATCGGGAGATAGTATTTCCTGTCGTGGCATCGCAGTCCGCTCGTACAGGGGCTTGCCAAGCCTTGCGCTAACCGAGTTTAGAGTTGATAAATCCCGAAAAGCCGCTTCTCCGTTGCTTTTGAGGATTTCTATATGCTCGACAGATTTTATGGTGTTAAAGGAGCGGTTAAGATCAAGAACAGATTTTGCCTCCCCGCTTAACATATTATTCTGGATGTTAAGCACGATGCTTTGAGCCAGAACGCTTATTCTGTTCGTCTGCTCGTCGTTAATACGGTTGGATATCCATGTTATTAACGGCAAGCCCGCCATAACAAGACATAGGGTAAGCGGTATTATTATAAGCCCGATAATCTTTTTTTTAAGTGACAAGTTCATGTTTGTGTCTTGTCGGTTCTGGTTTGTTCCCCGATTTTTGTGACTATTTCAATCCACTTCATGTGGTTATTTACGCTATCTTCAAACTCGTTTAACGTAGCTACGAAAGTGTTTTTACCATCTTTTCTGACCCTGCTTTTTTTAAGGCGCAATATGTCGCTCCGGTTATCAAGCTCGATAGAGTTTATTTGTGTCGCGTCAAACTCGCAAGTTTCAAACATAACCTGGTTTAGCGACATGCTAATGAGCGGCGTTCGCATGGTCATTCCGTTTTTATTTGTCCACGTTACGTTCATTAAGTTAGGCGGCGGCGTTACTTTTAAGGATGGCAGACGTTTCCGGCCCGATGCTCTTAATCTTTTCATTCCCTGAAATCTTCCCCGCACTTCACCTGTGTCGGTTAGGTCATGCTCAGGTTTGGCATGAGGGCGAGGTATTGTTGATTTGCCGACTGCCTCATCTTGTCGCACCGGTATTTTTTTATCTGTACTTATGCGAATGTCCTTACCTCTGCCCGGTCTTCTGGCAATGGGTGCTTTCTGCTTTTTTATAGACATTTGCAGGTAGGCCGAAAAACCGATGGAAGTGATGAAAAATAGTGCTAAAGCCGAAAGAATCGCAGTATACCCTACCTGCTTCTCTTCCGGTTTTTGAGGGGCGATGGCAGGTGTTTCCCTTGGCGTTAGCGCTACTGCGGCGGGGGTAGCCACAACTATCGCGGGTTTATTTTCTGTTACAGATTTTTCTATCTTGATTTCCACTGCCGGTTCAGGTTCTGTCAAAACTTCTATCTGTTGGTCAGGAGTTGCAGGCTCAAACTTTTTTTTATTGTTTTCAGCTAATTGTGGACCTGTCACACCACTTGCGATTTTTAAAAGCTCCAGCATGGTGTTGTTACTTTTATTGGCCGTTGGTGGCGTCCATTCTGTAGATTTGGATAGCAGATAGAAGGCACCGGCGCTCTTGGCCCATTGCCTGAGAAAGTCAGACTCTCCCGATACGTCGATAAAAACAAGCTTGCCGTTAAAGCCTGTTTTAAGATTGGTAAGGCGTGCGTTTATCAGTTTCAGGTTTCTGGAGGAATAGGCGTCTATCAGCTTGGTGTAGAGTTCCTCGTCTGAGAGACCCCGCTTTTTTAAAGAACGGTATTTTTTATTAAGGTCAAAATATCTTGGGTCTTTTTTTATACGTTCGCTGAGAAGATAGTTTTTTTTATTCCATATCGAGGGTATGCCGCCAGAAACAATAACCGCAAACGCTACAGGCTTTACATTGTTTCTCTCCTGGATGTATCCGACGGGTGCCTCAATGTCTGAAAGGTCTCCTTGCGCCATTATACTGTTAACCTTCTTTTCCAGTGCCAGCATATCGTTTGCTCTTGAGACATCTATGTTCACCTGCTCCGTAACGGTATCATCGAAGCTTGCAAAGGTTATATGGCGTTGGGCTTTAAAGATATCCATAATGGTTAAAAGGCAGGTTTTCGCTATGGTTTGCGAATCATAACTATTTATGGAGCCTGCCTGATCGTAGATTATTACAACATCGCCATCGATATTTTTGGCAAAGACAGCAGAAGGGGCAAAAAGCCATATGGCTGTGACACATCCTGCTACAATCGATTTTATCGTCTTCATTCCCAGAGACTTTCAAAATGGCAATCTGGCGGTTTTTTATTACGCTAAATCAAGGGGTAGGCCTGTCAATCTGAAGGGCGCTACAGCTCACTTTCTTAATTATGAAACAGGATATCAGAAAATTATATCGAAACCCTTATTTTATAAAAGTATCTTTTGCTTTCTCACCATTTTCCACTGGTTTCTGAGTTTGCGGATAGTGCTAACCCGTAAAGTGAAAAGCGGGCTCAGGAAATACGAGGGAGGGGCTTATCTATGCGTCAAGCCTTGATGCAAGGTAGATAGCTGATATATGCGCGGAACCGCCTAAAGCCTACTTCACAGTTCCGCAACATTATCGTATACACAGGGCAATATTCAGCTCAAGCTGATATTTTCATGCTAAGTATGTTGTTTTTATTGCTGGTCAAATTGGCATGGGTCTCACCCGCCTGCTCTGATTTTTCAAACACCATGAGCCACTTCACCCCCTCTACGCCGACAAAGTCGAGTTCCACAAGGCCATCGATGCTCCGCTCAAGAAAATCGATTCGCCTCATCATAGCCGGAGTGGATAGAACTCCATTGGTAGTCAGGTTTTGGCATAGCTCGGATACCGTGCAAGAGTCAGTGTCGATTAAATGTGGACATTTTACTTTTCCATAAATACACGCCATTTTTGCCTCCTTTAAAAATATTTACCAATGCGGCGGAGATTCTTTAATTTTTTATTCGTTGCCTTTACATTTTTTCAGGAACGCCCGCCACCACCTGCGTCAATACAAAGCATGATGTGTACCAAACGGGTTGCGGAAATGTAAGGTATTATTTTACAAATTTTTATCTTGTTACTGCAAAAAAAAAGAGCCTGTTAAGGTGTGTTAAATTTCAACAATTACATGATGAAATTATATACTTTGAAATAGTTTGCCCTTTATTTATAAAAGGTTATGCTGATTTGTCGATTCTACGCACTGTCGCTTTTTTACGGTATCGGGAACTGCAAATAACCTTGAAGCTTTCCTGATGCCTGTTTTGTTACTTTTGGATAGTTATAATATCTTGACTGTAGTGTGTCGTGAAAGTATAATTTGCCCACAAAGGAGAGGCCTATATTCTTCTTAATGATAAGGGTAACTCAAAGGTGAGTCGTCCGTTGTATGTTAGACACGCGGAGAAATGGAAATGCGCACCTACATTTCTCAATATGAGATATTGCCTGCCAACTTAAGCGTTGCCGGAATCAACTGGCTTATTCCGGTTTTACTCTCCTGTGTACTTGTAGCCGCAGGTTTTTATCATTTTCCACTTTTTCATGTTCTTGCCGAGCTTTTTGCTATCGTTATTGCCGTTATTATGGCTGTCGTGTCGTGGCAGATGTATCCTTTTACGCGCAACAATTACCTTATGTACCTGGGGTGCGGTTTTTTTTGGATTGCCGCTCTTGACGTTGTGCATGCGCTTACTTTAAACAGCATGGATATTTTCCCCGTTAAAGGAGGCAACCCGACGATCCAGTTCTGGATATCAGCCAGCTATTTCGAGGCGTTTCTGCTTCTGTCCGCTCCTTATTTTCTTGACCGCAGGTTTAATATAAAAGGAGTTTTTTGGACTTTGGGGGCGCTGTTTCTTCTGCTTTTTGGGCTCATCATGCTTGGGCTGTTTCCTGCCTGTTACATCAATGGAGTTGGGGTTACATGGTTTAAGGTGGCGAGTGAATACGTTATTGTCATGGTTCTCATCTTTGCCGCATACAACCTGTGGAAAAGACGCGCTCTTCTTGAAAAAAAGATTATGGAGCTTATGTTATGTTCCATAGGGCTTAGCGTTTTATCGGAACTCTCGTTCACGATTTATAGCGACGCCCACGGTTTTTTTAGCATTACGGGCCATATATTAAAACTCTTTTCATTTTGGCTGATATTCGAGGCTGTTATCAGCACCACTCTTCGTAAACCGTTTTTGGCCCTTGCAAGGGGCGTTAGCGCATACGATGCCGTTTCCGACGCCATCGTGATGGTCGATAAGGGGTGCCTGATACGCAGAGTGAATAAGTCGGCAATCGAAATAGCCGGCATGTCTGAAGAGAACATGATGGGAATGCACCTTCACCCTGTTTTTCATCCGCAGAATATAAGCGTTGCCGAGTGTCCTGTTTGTATCCAGATAATACGCGGTGAAGGGTTAGAGGCGATGGAACTTGAATTTCCGGAATATGGGACATGGTTTGATTTTACATTATCACCTATTGCCGGTGTCTTTGAGCATATGGGAACGGCGCACGTTATGCGCAACATAACAGACAGGAAGATGGCGGAGCAAGAACTTCATAAAAGCCAGAGGCGCTTTAAAACCCTTGTAGAGCAGGCATGTGACGCCTTTTATCTTTATGACTCCAATGGGTGGATTAAAGACGTTAACAATGCCGCGTGCGATTCGTTGGGCTATGCGCGTGATGAATGTTTGAGGATGAATTTAAAAGACTTTGTTGTAGATTTTGATTATGAAGTGGTTGCGTCTATATGGAAAAATTTAAAACCCGGAGAGCCTGTAATATATGAAGGGTTTTTAAGGCGAAAGAACGGCTCTGCGTTTCTTGTGGAGGTTACCATAGGCACCGTAGACTCAGACGACCAACAGCTTATCCTTGGGCTTGCCCGTGATGTTAGCATGAAAAAAGAAGCCGAAGAACAGGCCATAATCCACAGGCAACAGCTCGTTATGGCAGATAAAATGACATCGCTTGGAACCCTTGTAGCCGGAGTTGCGCATGAGGTGAATAATCCTAATAACCTGATTATGTGCAGTTCGCCGGTGCTGGGCCGCGCATGGAAAGATATTGTGCCTATTCTTGACGAATATTGTGAGCAAAACGGTAGCTTTGCGCTAAGCGGGATGCCATATGAAAAAGCCCGTGAAAGAGTGCCGGAAATTATTGCCAGCATCGGTGAAGGCGCTTTGAGAATTGACTCCATAGTAAAAAAGTTAAGAGTATTCTCCGGCCCAAGCATGGCGTTCAAAAGAGAACTTGATATAAATATCATTGTGAAATCGGCTGTTAACCTTATCGCAAGCTCCGTTGCGTATCATACGAACAGTTTTTCGGTCAAACTTTGCAACGATGGTATTCCAAAAATTATGGGTAACAATCTTGAGCTTGAACAGGTTGTAATAAACTTGGTAATAAACGCCTGCCAGGCGCTTTCGGATAAGGAAAAGGGGGTTGCCGTTTTCACAGGCTATGATGAAGATATTGAACGGGTGTGGATAAAAATAAAAGACGATGGAGCAGGAATATCAAAAGACGATATGGATAAAATAACAGATCCTTTTTTTACAACCAAACAGGAAATGGGCGGAACCGGCCTTGGGCTTGCTGTTTCCTGGGGGATAATAAAGGATCATAACGGAACGTTGGCATTTTCTTCAGAAGTCGGGCAAGGTACTACTGCCGTAGTAAACCTTCCCGCGCTCAACGGAGTTTTAAATTATGAGTAGTCTTTATCCTGCAAACCCTGTTGTGCTTGTTGACGACGAAAAAAACAGCCTCGAAGTTCACAAGTTTGCATTGGAATCCGCCGGGATCAGCAATGTTGTGAAGTGTAGTGACAGCAGGGAAGTTATGTCGCTTGTTATGAAAGAAGACTGTGAGGTCATGGTTCTGGATCTGCTTATGCCACATGTGTCTGGCGATAAACTTTTAAAAAGTATCACGGCAGATTTTCCCGATATCCCGGTGATAATGACTACGGCCGTATATGACCTTGATATGGCGGTGCAATGCATGAAGCAAAACGCCTTTGACTACATAATAAAACCGGTTGAGGCGAGCCGGTTTGTTTCTGCTGTAAAAAGAGCCGTAGAACTGCGAGAGTTGCGTCGCGAGAACGATTCGCTAAAAGCGTGTCTTTTTTCAAAGGAGCTTAAAAACCCTGATGTTTTCGAAGCAATTGTTACTTGCAACCAAAAAATGATATCCATCTTTCAGTATGTGGAGGCTATCGCAAAAACGCCATATCCTATACTTATAACGGGGGAGACTGGCGTTGGTAAAGAACTTTTGCCACGCGCGGCGCATGAGTTGAGCGGCAGAACGGGCGAACTTGTGGCAGTTAACGTGGCCGGGCTTGATGACAACGTTTTTTCCGACACCCTCTTCGGGCACAAAAAAGGCGCTTTCACAGGAGCGGATGAAGAGAGGCGCGGCCTTATAGAAAAAGCCTCCGGTGGCACGTTACTTTTAGACGAGATAGGTGACCTTGGTAAAAAAACACAGGTGAAGCTCTTAAGGCTTTTGGAAGGCGGGCAGTATTATCCGCTTGGCTCTGATGTTATGAAACTGTCTGACGCAAGAATCATCGTTTCTACAAATAGAGATTTGGCAAAGCTTGTGGAACAAGGCGACTTCAGGCAAGACCTTTACCACAGGTTAAGCGTACACAAAATTAACATTCCACCATTACGCGACAGGGCTGATGATCTGCCGTTTCTCATAAACCATTTCATAGATGAGGCGGCCAATACTCTTGGCAAGGAAAAACCCAAGGCTCCAGTGGCGCTTGTTTCTTTTCTCTCAACGTATCATTTCCCCGGTAACGTGCGTGAACTGCAAAGAATGGTGATGGAGGCTGTTAGCATGCACACAAGCGGGGAACTCTCAATGGAACATTTTTTAAAAGCGGTTTCCGTTGATGATCTCAATTATGGCAAATGGAACGCGGTGGAATTGGCCCATCTGGAAAAAGGGGAAGAGCGGGGCTGTTTTTCAGGGCTGTTTGGCGGCAGGTTTCCTACTATAAAAGAGGTTGAGCATGCGCTTATTCAGGAGGCAATGGCACGCACAAATAAAAACCAGTCTTTGGCCGCCCAGCTTTTAGGGCTTTCACGCTCAACACTCAGCAAACGTCTTAAGGCGTAAGCTTTATATCTGGTAGTGGCTCAGCATGAGAACAATGAGCAAACTAACCCACTACCGCAATTCACGAGCTAGCTGTTGTGCGATTTTATCAAAGTCTGCCGGGCGCACATACTCAAAAATCTCTTTCCCCTTTTTGTTGATTGCAACAAGCAAGCCCTTGTCCGGGTAGAGCCACTGCTCTGAGTTATCATTCAGAGTAATTTTTTCGACCGGTTCTCCAAAGCGCCCTCTTACCATATCAGCATCAAGGTTAACCGAAGGGATATATGTTAGAGCCGTTATTGTCATCAGCATGGCAGAGCGATAGCTCACAGACGACAGAATTATTTTTATTGCTCCGTTTTGAGCGTTTTCACGTTTAACAGCCGTCTTTTCCGCCTCGGCAAGCCAAGCATCCCCCGCCTCAAGGTTTGCAATTAAAGTGCCTGTAAGCCCGGCCACACGCACCCGCCCAAAATAAGCTTCCACTGTAAAGCCTCCCGCTCGCGATTTGAAAACAGATATCTCAGGTTCCATATTAAGGGTTCGCATTGCGGAATTAACTATGGTGCGCCCTATCACTATTCCAAAAACTCCGCTTGTGCCATCTTTGTTTATAGTGATGTCCCACGGCGTAAACCACCCCACCTTTTTCCCGTTAGCACCTTCGGGCCCCACCTCCTCCGTTCCACTAAACATCAGGAAAGCTCCAAGCAATACCAAGGCAATGGCCATCACCTTTAGCAATATTCCGGCTGTGGCAGGTTTGGTTATGCTCATTATGCGCGGCACTCCCGCAGAAAGAAAATGGCCGATATATTAAGAATAGTGTAACTCCATGAAAGGTTTGCAAGATAACTTAAAGACGATATTATGTCACAGCTATGCAACTTCAAAAAGCAGGAGGAATATAACGCCGTTTTTTTCTTAATACTTTTTTGATTGCCCAGCCGATGTTTCTTTTCTCGCCGCAAAAACGGGTCACCCACTCGGCGAGTGTCATGATCTCACAGTTTTTAGTAACGATGCCACCTTCCGTAAGGTTATAGTAGTCGGCCCTGTTTTTACGTTTCCATGTGGTGAAAGCCCACTCCATCCACTGCTTGGTTATAAACATGCTTTTTTTTGTTGGCAACGTTCTGCCGAATATGTCGGTGTCTTCAATCATGTCTTTTAGCTGGTGGCTAAAAAGCTCTTCGTAGCTTTGGTTGCCGTAAAGCGTCTCGCTTGAATATGCCGGGCCATCGGGCGGGTATGAAAGATCCTGGCCGACAAATCCGATAGGATTCGCGCCCATTCTAAACGCTAAGTCCAGGCCCACAGTGAGAACGGAGCCACCGGGAATAAGATAACCCGTATCAGGATTCTGTTTTGCAACCTGTGTCAGTTGAGGAATGTCCGGGGCGAACTTGTTGTAAAAAACGATATCCCCTTTCCATGTGTCAATGGTGTTGGGGTGGGCTATCGTTGGTGCCACCAAAATTTTTCTGGATGTGTCTACCCCGTAGAAAAAACGGGCGATATCCGCTTGGGGATCCAGGCTCATAACGAAATGCGGGCTTATGCCTGCGCTTTCAAGTTTCTTAAGATTCGTATCTACGCTGATAATTATTGCTTTTCCGTTGACTGCCTCTAACCTGCGTATGTTTTTATCAAGAGAGGGGCCGGCACCTACGGCGATGGCAGGTACGTTTTCGAATTTATCGAAAAATGACGTAACAGGGGCATGTCTTCCAATTCTCCCCTTGTTGGCTTCAAAATTAGCAAGCCATAGAGCGCCAAAGTTTGCTTTAGTTGCACTCTTTACTTCGTATAGTCTTTGGTGGTCTACCATTAGCTTTTACGCTATGCCAAAAAGCGGGCGGTTTGGTTGTGCCCTTTGTTTTGCGCTTCTGCAAGTGCTTTGCTTGCACGGCCAATTAGTGTGTTAACGTTGTCGCCATCAGAAAAGTCCGCAATGCCGATGGATGCCGTTACGTTTATTGTTTTATCGTTTGCCAGAAACTCATGGGCCATTATATTTGTGCGGATTTCTTCGGCTACTTTGAAATCTTTATCCTGCGCTATTTCATAAAGTATGACAGCAAACTCCTCTCCTCCAAAACGGGCAACGGTTTCTGATGCTTTTACAGTTTCTTTTATTATGCCTGCTAGGACGCGCAAAACCTGGTCACCTGCGTGTTGCCGGTATGTGTCGTTAAAGGTTTTAAAATCGTCTATATCGACAATCATAAGTGAACACGGTTTTTTGTTTGCCCTAAAAGCAGTTAGCGCTTCTTTAAATCTTTCGTCGAAGTATGCTCGGTTGTATACGCCTGTTTGATCGTCAACCCACTGTTCTTCGCGAGCCATACGCAGTTCTTTTTCAAGGTGGGCTATCGTGCTTCCTGCCTTGTCCAGGTCTCTGTCTGCTTCCTGAAGCTTTTCCAGAACGGCATGGTTTACTTTTTGTATTTCCATGGTTTCGGTCATGATGCCTCTTTTCAATAGTTTTATCTCCTCCAGGCTGGTGGCGATCTCTATCTTTTTTGCATATATATCAAGCTTGGCCCCAAAAGACTGGCTTGAAAGCGATAACGATTGTATGTAAGTAGTAAGCGAACTTATGATTTTTTTCAGCTCCTCCCTCTCATGTTCAACCGTTCCAGCCTCGTTGGCTTTGTTCGTAAAAAAGTTATAAAGCGACCTTCGGATACTCTCGACATCCGCATCGCTTAACTTGTCGAATTTTTTAGATCGTTTGGCTCGAAGCTTGGCGTAAAAAGGTTCCCGTTCATCGGCTAAAAGAAGCGCTCCGCGCGAGAACTCATCCAGCAGAAGGATGTATGGTGCTAAAGCTTTGCTGGTTTTATCAACAAGGGTTATTCCTGTGCCCGGTTTTCTTGTTTCTTCAGGGGCGGTTTTGGCTTCGGTACCTTTATCTCCAAAAAACGACCCGATGCTTGAGAAAAAACCACCGCTATCGCTACCTTTATTTTTTGTCTGAGCCTCTGCTAGATGGGCGTATATTTTTTTGTTAAGTAACAGAAAAGTTTTATGGATCTGCTGAACCTGAAAAATATTTTCAGCGTCTTTTACTTTTGTTGCCAAAGTAGTAATTGACTTTAGAAGCTGTTCATCGCCTTCAACATGTTTTTTGAGATGGTTAAGCAAGGCGGTAACAAGCTCTTGATATGCATGCAGTACATGCTGGAGATATTCTGTTTTTTCTTTATATTTTTTCAGTACCTCGCTCATTGTTAACTCGTTAAAATGGTCCCACCCGTTCTGCCGGTTTCTTTGCCATTTTCTACCGTAAGGACGCCGTTCACCAACACGCAGTTTATGCCAGTGGGGTAGGAGAGAGGCTCTACATATGTAGATGTATCTTCTATTGTGTTGATGTCGAAAACGACAATGTCTGCGGCCCATCCCTTTTTTAGGCGGCCCCGGTTCTTAATGCCGAAGAAATCACAGGCGTATGTCGTTGTTTTCCTCACAGCTTCAGGTATCGTGAACATCTGTTTTTCGCGTACATACTCCTTGAAAAACTTTGGAAAAGTTCCGAAGGTTCTAGGATGCGGCCTGCCTATGGCAAGCGGACCGTCTATCGCCCTTGCGCCAGCGTCTGACCCTATCACCACCCATGGTTTTTCTATTATCCTGTCCATGTTCTCCTGTGTCATGCAGAAAAAAATAGCTTCTATCTCGGTGTTTTCTTCTACCAGAAGATCGAAAAAATAGGTAAAAATATCTTTGCCCCGTTTTTTTGCACCTTCAGCCACGGTCAAACCTTCGATATCTTTATTTCTCTCCGTTACTACTTGGGAGACCATAACGGTGTTCCAATATTCAGCTTCAGGATGGTTCAGTAATATCTCAGCCTTGAAAGTATCTCGTTCTTTCGGGTCTTTTAGCTTTTTCACCAAAATATCCCTGCCTCCGTCGAATGCCCTGTCTGGCAAGGCGACCTGAAGGCCGGTGTTGGACGCAAGGTAGGGGTACCTGTCTGCCATAAGCCGAACGCCATCCGCTCTTGCTGATTCGAGGATTTCAAAAGCCCGGTCAAGCTTGCCCCAGTTCGCTTTTCCAGCGGTTTTAAGATGCGAGACCTGAAGTTTTGCGCCGGATTTCTTGGCTACATGAGTTACTTCCGTAAGCGCGTCTAAAAGCCCGGCCCCCTCGGAACGGATATGTGACGTGAACACTTTTTCTTTTTCCGCCACTACTTTATAGGCTTCCACAAACTCTTCGGTTTTGGCAAAACAGGCAGGAGGATATACAACCCCTACAGACATGCCGAGGGCGCCGTTGTCGAGCCCTTGCGCGATCATTCCTTTTATTTCTTTCATGTCGTTTGCGGAAGGTTGCGACGAGTTCGGCCCCATGATGGAGCCTCGGATGGTGTTGTATCCTAAAAGAGCGCCGAAGTTGACCGCCGGTTTCGCGTCTGATAAAGTTTCCAAAAATTCGTTCATGCCAGACCAGTTTACGTCTATGCCGAACTGTTCTTTATAATCCTTGGCTCGCCTTTCTAAAACCTCGCCAGACATCGGTGCCGCAGAATAGCCGCAGTTGCCGCCGATTTCGCTTGTAACCCCCTGCAACACTTTGGAACTTGCCCTGTTGTCTATAATTAAATAGTAGTCAGAATGTGAATGGACGTCTACGAACCCTGGTGCCACTATTTGGCCGCTAGCGTCGATGACCTTTTTTGCGTTATCCGTTTTAATGGAAGGCGCTATCTCAGCGATGGAGCCGGCGGTTATTGCGATGTCTAGCTGTTTCGTCTCGTCGGAGTCGCCGTCCGCCACGATCCCGTTTTTTATTAGTATGTCGAACATTTATATCTTTTCCTTTTTGGAATTTACCCTTCGCTCAGGGTCGTCCATATATATCCTATGATAAAGCGCAAGATTTCGCTGAACCTTTTTTACATATTTTCTTGTTTCTCTATACGGTATCATTTCGGCGAATTCATCGTCGGGGATGGCTCCGTACCGTTTCCTCCATATGTTAACGGCCTTATATCCAGCGTTATATGCCGCGGCCATAAACACGATATTCCCATTGTACCGTGAAACAAGCTCCGCCATGTGAGCGATGCCGAGCGAAATGTTTATTGCAGGGTCGAAGAGCATTTCCCGTTCAAACGGTTTTTTTGCATGGTTTTCGATGTCGATTTTTTCGTACGTTCGCCTGCCGACATGCGGCATAAGTTGCATAAGCCCCATCGCGTTGGCAGGTGAGATGGCGTCTTCCTTGAACGCTGATTCCTGACGCATTATCGACATTATAAAAAACGGGTCTATTGCAAGTTTCTCAGCTTCCCTTGCCGCTGTTTCCCAGTGTGAGATGGGGTAGAATGCACGCCAGAATGGCTGGTCGAAATCGTTTTTAAGCTTTCTGAAGCCTAGCATGTTAACTTGCAGTCTTATCGATTTTTCTGCGGTTTTAGTTTTTATGTATAAAGTTCCGAGCCATAGCGAGTTTTTTTCATTTTTCTTTATCCGTCTTGCTATTGCGTCTACTTCACAGGATGCTTCTTTTGGCAGTCCTATGGTTACAAAAAATTCCATCCTCTTTAAATGCTCTTTTGATATTTTATCGAGCGTAGGAACTGTTACAGATGCAAAACCTTGTTCGATATTTATAGCGGGGATCTCTTCGGCATCCGTATTTTTCATGACGCGTGTTCCATAATATGTGTGCGGAAACTCGTATACGAGCCTTTTGGAAATTTTGTCGGCTTTTTTAAGCTCCCCTGCTTTTTTAAAAGATTTGGCCGCCCAATATAAAAACCCTCCGTCGCGCCACTTTAAAGATGCTTTATTAGCCATCTTTAAAAAATATTCGCCAGCCTTTTTAAAATCACCGTGTTGATATTTTAACCAACCCATCCGCCATTTTAGTTCATGCGTCGTTTGTGAATCAGGTTTTAAGGAGAGTGCTTTTGCATAACTTTTTTCGGCGTCGTCATATCGCTTTTCATTGGCGGCGATCCTCCCCAAAATTATGTATGCCTGACGCGCGATGCTGGCTATAGGTTTTCTTGCTAACAAGGCGGTGAGGCGCTTTACGCACTCATCTTTTTTGTCAAGGTTCCAATCTATACGAGCGATGCGATATTCAGCCTCTATCGCCTCCGGGCTTTTTGGGTAGTTTTTTATCAGTTGCTTAAATACCTTTTTTGCTTCATCCCTTTTTCTTGCTCGGTTAAGAGCGTCGCCCAGCCGGCTCAATGTTTTTATTTTACGTTTGGGTGCGTAGCCTATTTTCATGGCGGCCCTAAGGTCGCTTACAGCGTCGCCGTAACGAAACGCTTTCATCAGCCTGTTAGCTCTTTTCATCCGCTGATAGTATGTGGCATATGGATATTCTGTTTTTTTGCCTGATGCTGTCGCTGTTTCGCGTAGCCTTTTTGTCGCCAGGCGGGCTTTTTCTGCGGTTTCCGTAGCTGGAAAATCATAGTATATTTTTTGGTATAATTTAAACGCCTGCATTTTTTTGCCTAAGGCTTCGCTTCTTTCGGCTTCTATAAAGTCACGCTTCACGCGAAACTTCTTCGTTACGTTTTTAGCTCTGATCTCTCGTAAATATTTTCCACATTTTTTGGAACCCGCTTTTTCGCATGCTGATACCAGCCTCAGCTCGTTAGCTTGCTGTTTGAGCGGGCTGTTCGGGTATTCTTTGGCTAACCTGTTAAGGGTTGTTAGCGCGTTGTCGGGGGCTCCGGTTTTGACATATGCAAACCCAATGTCATATATAACGTAATCGCCCAAAATAAAAGGGCTTTTAAGAAGCGGTTCCAACGCTGTGATCGCCTTGTTAAATTTTTTCTCTTTAACAAGTGTGTGTGCATTTAGAAATTTTTCGGCTGTAAGGCTTTCGTCTGCAAAAGCTGAAAAGTTAGCGAATAACAGTATTGTGACGGCTAAGAAAATCCCGCGTTTCATTATGGTTCAGTATTCTATCGGCTATTTCCCCAGGTGTTTCGTTGGGGCTGGTAGGAATAAAAACTGCGTTATCAACCTTGCGGAACCATGTAAGCTGGCGCCTTGCAAATGCTTTTGTGGCTTTTTTGATAAGGCGGGGCACATCGTCTTTGCTAACACGGCCTTCTGTTTCATCATAAATTGTTTTATAGCCCAAAGAACGCATGGGCTTTATTTTGTCATTATAGCCCATTCCCTTTAAACGTATTACCTCGTTTCTCCATTCTGCGTTAAGTGTTTTATCGGCTCGCTCTTCTATCCTGCGATAAAGCTCGGCTCGTGGCGGGTCTATTACGATAAACAGCGTATCCCAAATCTTCTCTTGCACGTTGTTTTTAAAAGTTTCGGTGAGGGTGTTTCCAGACGTCATAAAAACCCCCAAGGCTCTGCGCGTTCTAAACGTGTCGTTCGGATGCACTTTTAACATCCATTCAGGGTCTGCCTCGCATGCGCGTTTATATACGCCGGGCTGGCCTTCTTTTTCATATATCCTGTCTATATCCTCTTCTACCGCCTTGCTTGTTTTTATGCCACCGCTTAAGCCTTCCATCAGGCTTTTAAGGTATAACCCCGTCCCGCCCACAACCAACGGGATTTTTCCTTCCGTTAAAAGTTTCTGCGCCACTTCCGTTGCCCTGTTTTTGAAGCTCATCACATTAAACTCATCATTGGGTGCGACGATGCCTATAAAGTGATGCCTAACGCGGCATAAAAGTTCCTTGGGCGGTTTGGCGGAGCCAATATCAAAATGTTTATAAACCTGCACGGAATCGGCGGAAATAATCTCTGTATTCAGCTTTTCAGCCAGAATAACGCCAGTGTCTGATTTTCCGCATGCAGTTGGGCCGGTTAATATCAACAGCGGAGGTTTTACTGTGTCAGGCATATTTGATTGCTATCCTTTTGGCTTCCTGCGAGTCACCACCCTCAGGCGACCTTAGCAGAAGAGGAGTTTCTTCATGGAATGGCGTTTTTATCTTAAACGTTGCTTCTGATAAAAATATTTTTGGCGGGCTGTCCGGTAGTGGAGTAACTTTTCGTAATCGTGTCTCATAAAAACCGTTCTGGGCCAGCAGGTATAAAAATTCGTCTCTGCGGCTGTGGGCCATGCTAATAAAGAGCGACCCGCCTTTATTTAAAAGTTTTGCGGAAACTTCTAAAAGTTCGGCTAGCGTGATTCTGATTTCGTGTCGTGCCACCTTTTTTCGTGGGTCGGTGCAAAGCCTGCCTGCGCCACGTTTCGTATATGGAGGGTTAGAGGCGACTGCATCGAATTTTTCGTTTCCAAAAATGTTTACAGCATTCAATATGTCCCCTGTTATGGCATGGTAGTTGGCTATCTTTGAGCTTTTTGCGTTCTCTTTCGCCTGATGCGAATATTCGTGTGTGATCTCAAGCCCGAACACTTCAATGCCGGGGTTTACGTGAGCTATCGGAATGGAGAGAGCGCCCGCGCCTGCGCCGAGATCTATTATCCGTTTGGCGCTGAATTTATTGTAAAAATCGGCAAGAGCGAACGAGTCTATGTTATATCGATATCCGGTTTTTCCCTGTTCCAACGTGAGCCTGCTTTTCATGGTGTACATTCTAGCCGACATGGGTGACGGATGGAATTTTCCGGCTTGCTTTCAGATATGTTGGGGCGTTGAAATGGGTTACTACAAAAAAACTTTACGCCTTGTCAGGTTTTTTTTATAGTTCGCACAGTAAACCTGCGTAGGTTTTGGCAGATTGCTTGGGGGAGGGTATGTGAAGGGTACCTTGCAATCTAAATACAAGGCTCCCCACGGAGGGCGGCAAGGGAGATAAACAAAAACCTCTTTTTATGAGGTTACGTCTATTCCCTTTGCTATGTCCTGCTCGCTTTCGCTCTTTGCTGTGTTTTCCGTGAATTTGCTGATTGCTTGCCTGATTCTGCGCTCATCTTCTGCCGGAATCTCTTTTACGACTTCGCCTTTATCGGTATCTATCACCTTTATCACAAGGTCGCCTTCCTCAACAGAATAATCGATTCTCTGCGCGTTTCTTTTCGGGGCACTTTTGTTTTCGGCAACTTCGGGGTTTTTCTGGCTTTCTGCCCCATTTGAGTTGTTTGGGCCGTTTTTCTCCGCTACTTCTCCTGATTTAGCGGAAATCTCGACTACGGCACTTTCTGGCTTAACTGATTGTTTCTCAGCCGATTTAACCTTTTCAGCGCTCTCCTCCTGCGGTTTTTTAAGCCGGGCGGAGGCATCCTGCACTCTCCCTGTGTTTGCTACATCCCGGACATCCATCTTTTTGCCCTACCTTCTGTAATTTGAATATTTTTTACCTAACCAACACCTCTGCTGTATGTTTTATCGGCGGCATAATGTTTAACTTTAGGAAATAATGATAAAAAACCAATAAAATATGTAACCGACATGTAATCAATAAGATCAAGCGGTATCTTTCTTTTTGAACTTTTCTTCATGGAATTTTTTTTTTTAAAACTGATTTTGAGCCCATCTGTGTCTCATCATGGCCTTTGGAAAGAGCGGGGTGCTGTGTGGTGTTCTTATTAAGGCAGGCTTCTTTAATCAGACGGGTAGCTCGACCCCCAGTTTTTTTAATAGGACATCGTATAGAATGATCGCCATTACAACCAGAAAAATCATCAATATAAAACGATACTTAGCTTTATGCTTTATAGCTTTTTCA
>JAJRTC010000054.1 GCA_024278445.1 Nitrospirota bacterium | reverse complement strand
TCAGCCCTGGCGAACGCCACAATGGCCGGATGCAAGGCGCTGGGGCTAAAACCGCTTTCTACTTCTCCTGCACGCTCCGCAACGGGTGTATATGTCCCTGAAGGCGTAGACGGAGCAAAATTGGTAAAAGACCTGCGCGACAACTACGGCGTCACCTTCGCCGGTGGGCAAGATCACTTAAAAGGTAAAATCGTGCGTATCGCGCATCTTGGATATTTTGATTCGTTCGACATCATAGTGGCGTTGGGCGCCCTTGAAATGGCACTTGTAAAACATGGGGCGGATATCAAGCTTGGCGCAGGCGTTTCAGCGGCGCAGGCCGTGTTAAACGAACGATATGTCACCGAATAAACTTTACCTTAACACGTTCTATAATAGCTTACGGGTTATGAAAATTACGGGGAGACTGACAACAAAATGACCGCAAAAGTTCTTGTATCCGACAAACTTTCAGAAGCAGGCGTGAAGATTCTGCAAGACGCGGAAGGGATTGAAGTTTGCGTTAAAACCGGCATGACACCGGATGAGCTTATAAAAGTAATTCCAGACTATGACGGCCTTGTCATCCGCTCGGCGACGAAGGTAACCAAAGACATATTGAACGCCGCGAAAAACCTGAAGGTAATAGGACGCGCAGGCATAGGTGTAGACAATGTAGACACCAAAACAGCGTCTGCCAAGGGGGTGGTCGTAATGAATACACCCGGTGGCAACACGACGACGACGGCAGAACACGCTGTTGCCATGATGATGGCGTTATCGCGCAAAATCCCGCAAGCAACGGCTTCGATAAAAGCTGGAAAGTGGGAAAAAAGCAAGTTTATGGGCTCGGAGCATTATAAAAAAACGCTCGGCGTCATAGGTATCGGCAGGATAGGCTCTATCGTTGTAAAACGGGCACACGGCCTTGAGATGAAGGTTATCGCCGCAGACCCGTTCATCAGCCAGGAAGCGGCGGAAAACATGGGCGTGGAGTTAGTCACGCTTGACGATCTTTTAGCACGGGCCGATTATATTTCCGTACACTCGCCCCTGACACCGGAAACCCGCCACCTCGTAAACAGCGACGCTTTCAAAAAGATGAAAAAGGGTGTGCGAATAATAAACTGCGCCCGTGGCGGAATAATAGACGAACATGCGTTGGCAGACGCTATAAAAGAGGGCATAGTAGCCGGAGCCGCACTCGACGTGTTCGAAAGCGAGCCGATAGATAAAGACAATCCGTTGCTAGCACTAGACGAGGTCGTGCTAACCCCGCATCTTGGCGCGTCCACAAGCGAAGCGCAGGTAAACGTAGCCATCGCCGTGGCAGAGCAGTTTGTAGACTTTTTTACGTCCGGCATAATACAAAACGCGGTAAACGTGCCGTCTGTAGACCCGGAACAGCTCTCACTCGTCCGCCCATACCTGGAACTAGGCGAAAAAATGGGAGCGTTTTTATCGCAAACCTCCAAGGGAGGCGTTAAGGAAATAAAAATTACCTATATGGGTGAATTAGGCGATATCGACCAGCGCCCCGTTACCCAATCTGTAATCAAGGGTGTGCTGGAATCCTTTATCGAAGAGTCGGTAAACTTCGTAAACGCGCCTTACATAGCAGAGTCGCGGGGAATCGTGGTTTCCTCCGGTGCGACTTCGGTAAAACGTAACTTTAAATCGCTTTTAGGTGTAGAGCTTACCACCGATACCGGCAAACATTACGCCGAGGGAGCGGTTTTCGTGGGCGACCAGCCAAGGCTCGTGCAACTGGATGATTTTCTGGTCGAAGTTCATCTGGACGGGAGCATGCTGGTTTTCACCAACGAAGATAAACCCGGCGTCATAGGCGCTATAGGAACCTACTTAGGCGACCATGGCATAAACGTAGCATCCTTTGAACTTGCGAGGGCCACTGAAGGCGGGCTTGCCACCGCCATTGTGAGCGTAGACGAAATCCCCTCGGCCAACGACATTGCGGAGATGAAAAAAATCAAAAACATAAGGGAAGTCAGGCTGGTAACCTTATGATTTACGTTTCAAGGTTTGGCCCATTCAAAAGTTCTAACGTTAAAATGTCTGCCCCAAGCTATTTAGAAAGTAAAAAATGATTGATGTTCCAAGGGGCGTAAAAGCTCTTTTATACGAAGAAGCCAGCCTTAAGAACTGGATAGAGAAGGAAATTCTTTCGGTTTTCTCAAAATGGGGCTTTCAGAAAACGGAAACTCCGGCTATGGAATTTTTACATGTTCTCTCAAAAGGACTGGAGCAAGACGACCTGCGTCGCGTAATAACCTTTAGCGACCCAACAGGGGGTGGCAAACCTTTGGCACTCCGCTCAGACGTAACGCCGCAGATAGCCAGAATATCAGCCACAACCTTAAAAAACCGCCCGGCTCCAATAAGGTTATCCTATGCAGAATCTGTCTTTCGCTCCATAGCGCCGGGGTCTGGCAACAGAATGGAAGTCTTCCAGGCAGGTGCGGAACTTATCGGCTCCTCCACCCCTGAAACAGACGCGGAGATCATCGCCATAGCTATAGAATCGCTCACGGCGCTTGGCTTTAATGACGTAAAAATTGCCGTGGGACATATGGGATATGTAAAGGAGACGATAGAATCTATCGGATTGGATAGTAAGAGTAAAGAGCTTATAAAACAGGCCATTAAAAAGAAAGACCTAAAGGGAATTGAGAAGGTTTTAGACAGTAAACCTGTAAACGAAAAAGCCCGTTCAGCAATAGAGAACATAACAAAACTTTTTGGAGACATAAACCTTTTAGACAAAGTCGAACCTGTAAACGACAAGGCTGAAGAGGCGGTAAAAAACCTGCGTGAAGTAGTTACGGCTTTAGAGGGCCTAGGGCTAGGTGACAGGGTGACTATTGACTTGGGCGAAATGCGCGGCTTTGGTTACTACACAGGCGTAACGTTTGAAGGTTTTATAAAGGGAGCGGGCAGGAGCGTTTTGACTGGCGGCAGGTACGATAAGCTACTTTCAGCTTATGGCGCAGACAGGCCGGCCACAGGGTTTGCCATAGACATAGACCAGGTTATCGCAAGCTTTGATAAAAGCGAAAAGCAAAAGGAATGGTCATCTACAAACGTCCTTGTTATAGGAGCTAATGGAAGTTTCGAACAGGCAGGCAAGCTTGCACAAAAACTTCGTAAAAGCGGTTTTTCGGTAGCAAGAGACATTATCATGCGCCCTCTTGAGGAATCGCTTGAATATGCCAGACGTATGAAAATAAGCTATGCCGTTATTACGGGCGTTGACAGTAAAATAAAAATTATAGACACGAAAACGGGCAACGAAAGCGCTGTTGAAACGGCAAACCTACTTTCAGACCCCGCTTCATTTATCAGGATATAGATCATGCCGGTTATAGTTGTCGTAGGCACCCAGTGGGGTGACGAGGGTAAGGGTAAAATAGTAGACATGCTAACTGAAAAGGTAGACATTGTCGCAAGATACCAGGGAGGAGCAAACGCAGGACACACGATAGTGGTCAACGAAGAGGAATATATACTGCATCTCATCCCGTCCGGCATACTTCACAAAGGCAAGGTATGCGTTGTTGGGAACGGCGTGGTAATAGACCCGAAACAGCTTTTGGATGAAGCACGTGAACTGGAAGAGAGAGGTTTTGCAACCAAAGGAGCCCTTTTTATATCTAACAGGGCGCACCTCATTATGCCTTATCACAAACTGCTTGATAAAGCGGCGGAGAACCAGACGCTGGCCAAGAAAATAGGTACGACAGGGCGTGGGATAGGCCCCGCATATTCAGACAAGGCGTCGCGTATCGGCCTTCGTGTGGGTGATCTTTTTCGGCCAGATGAGTTCCGAAAAAAATTATTACGCGCGGTAGACCAGAAAAACGCGATATTAAAACATCTGTACG
>JAJRTC010000005.1 GCA_024278445.1 Nitrospirota bacterium | reverse complement strand
TGGTTTTAACAGGTTGCTGAAAAACTATTTTCAGTTGTCATCCTGAGCCCGTTCGATTCACTTCGTTCACTCATGACAGGCTCCGCGAAGAATCTCAACCGTTGATATTAACAGTGTTATGAGATTCTTCGTCGCCTGCGGCTCCTCAGAATGACAGTTTGAACGACTTTTTCAGCTACTTGTTAATTTATCCTGCCATTTATCAAGACCGGTTTCGACTTCACCACTCCAGGAGCCGTAACCTTGCGACAACGCATAAACGTCTTTAAAACCGGCAGACGCCAATATGAATGCGGTTTCAGAAGCGTCCACGCCACCTTCGCCCACCACGACTATCGTCCAGTCTCGATCTAGCCTCTCAATATTGCGCTGAATGATTCTCGCGGTGAGACAGTTGGCACCCGGCACATGGCCTGCTGAAAAATCTTTCGGGATACGCACGTCCAGAACAAAAGTAGGCTCTTTTTTGTCAAGCCTGGCCTTCAATTCCTCGGCGGACATAACACCATAGGCGGCATCGTGATGGATGATTAATAGCGGGTCAGATTTCAGAATATCCTCAAGGTAACTTAAGCGGTCGGCCCCAAGGTATCCTTCTCCACGAAACGAGAGAAACGGAGCCCCGATAACCCCATCGGCTTTTGCCATTTTTTCAGTTTCATCAAGCGCGTCTTTATATTTATCGTTCATCAGAGCATCTTTTATTTCCGCATCGTCAAACTCAAGAAACTTAAGGCCGTCAATAATATCGGCTATATTCGAGATATCTTTCCCGCTCAGCCATCGCAGTGCAAACAACAGGTTTATATACTTTAACCCCAGCATTTTTTCGTCCGCTAAAAACTTTGCGCGACACACGGCTTTCGAATTTTGCGGGCTATCTATATACTTAAGTTTTCTGTCCGCTTTTTTAGAAACCCGCTCTGTGTCTGCCTTGTAATATTTGCAGACAGCATCGTCTTGCGAAAAAAGTTTTTCGTTATCGAACATGGAAACCGGAATGTAGTCGATGTTTATTTTATATGCGCCAGACAGGCTTTTAACCGCCGGCAATAAAATAAAACTTTCAGGGTCGTTGAACGAAAAATAAAATTTCACGGTTTCTTTTAATAAAGAATCAGTCATTAACAGCGAACTCCTCTTCTGGTGGATTCTCTATAACCATTAACGTTCCGCCCGCAACGGCCAACGGCAGTAACATAAAATTAAGCAGGGGTATAAGCACTGTCGCCGATACGGCAAGGCCAAACCCCATCGACCGCCCTAAATGCGACTTCAGGTATCTCCTTTTATCGGCAAACGAGAGCCCACGACGGTCAAGCGTATATCCTGTAAACTCGTATGCCATTACAAGCGCCATAAAGCACGGGCTTACTATTAAAAAAATTGCCTGCCCGATGCCCGGCACAAGGTTTACCAAAAGCAGGGCAAACTGAACGGCGATTATAACCGACATTTTTTTTGCTTCATTTTTCATCGTATATCCGGCAAGTTTTATAAGCGACATCTTTGCTTCAGCAACGTTACCCGTTATCTTGCGTTCAATCGCCGATGCGAGCATATCGTTAAACGGCGCGGCGACGATAAGCCCTATCGCCACAAAACCAAACAACACAACAAGTATTGAAGCTAAAAAAAACAAAATTCCAACCACGGTGGAAATAGCGTACCAATACCACTCCTGCGACGACTGATCGAAAACATATGCAGAAATTTCATATGCAAAGTAGTTGAAAGACATAAACAAAACGCCAAAAAGCGCAATATTGACCAAGGCTGGCGCCACGGCTAAACGCAATATGGCAAAATCGGAGAAAATAAGTTTTAAACCTCTTATAAGGTATAAAATCCCTCCGGGCGCTTTTAATGTTTCTCTAACCGGCATTTTTAGGTTATCCACTGTTTTTCTTAATGTTACTCTTATATAACATTTTTAAACCGAAACCTGAAATCTGGTTTCACGGCAAAGCCGGATAAAACGGTTTCCTTTGGTAGGTCGGGCGGGAAATCAACAATGCCGCCAGTAAACTAAACTTAGGCGTTATTGTCGATTATGATTACATCATCTACTATAATCTAAAAATGCTGTTAGACGAACTGGGCGCAAAAATAAAAAAGTGCAGGGAAGAGCGCGGCTTAAAACAGGCTGACATCGCAAACGCCCTGCAGGTATCGTCACAGGCGGTATCAAAATGGGAGCGGGGCGAGAACGCGCCCGACATTCTGTTACTGCCGCAGATCGCAAAACTTTTAGACGTCTCAATCGACTGGCTCCTGGGGCTATACGACGAAGGGGCAGATGTTTTCGAGGCCACGGTTTTTGTATCCAGCGTTAAAGGATATGCCAAAAAATCGCAGGGAACATCGCCGCGCAAGCTTGCCGGATGGGCCAACGCGTTTTTCTACCAGCTAACAGAGGCTATAACTAAAAACGATGGCGTGCCTATAAAACAAATGGGCGACGGGCTTCTTTGCTTCTTCTCCGGGCCCAAGCATAGGGAGCGGGCAGTAAAAGCGGCACTTAGCGCAAGAGCCGTAACGGGCGAGAGCATAACGGTTGCCCTCTCGGCGGGCGAGATATTTTTAGGCGGGCTTGGGCATCCGAACTATGAACAGATAGACATAATCGGCGACCCTGTGAACATTGCGTTCCGGGCGCTGGAGTTTGCCTCGTCATCTGATGGCGGAATAATCGCCACGGCTGAGGTGGTAAAAAAACTGGAAGACAACATTAAAATAACCGGTCCGAAAATTGAAAAACTTACTTTTATACCGGAACCAGTCTCACTATATGAAATCGTTGCATAAACAGAACTGACCATATTTTTAATGAAGGAGAAAACCAACGTGACTACAGCAACCGCAACAGACTATAAAGTAAAAGATATCTCCCTTGCCGACTTCGGGCGTAAGGAAATCACAATTGCCGAAAGCGAAATGCCCGGCCTCATGGTGACCCGTGAAAAATACGGCCCCGAAAAGCCACTGCAAGGTGTGCGGATAATGGGAAGCCTGCACATGACAATCCAGACAGCCGTACTCATAGAAACACTGGTCGAGCTTGGTGCCGACGTGCGTTGGGCGTCCTGCAATATTTTTTCGACGCAAGACCACGCCGCCGCCGCAATCGCCGCCACCGGCGTGCCCGTTTTCGCATGGAAAGGTGAAACGCTGGAAGAATATTGGTGGTGCACAAAGGAGGCGTTAACATGGCCCGGCGGCAAAGGCCCACAGTTAATCGTAGACGATGGCGGCGATGCCACACTCGTTATTCATCGTGGCAACCAGGCTGAAAAAAACGCTTCTATTCTGGACGAGCCGACCGATAACGCCGAGCTTAAAATCATCAACGACCTTTTGAAAAAAACACTGGCCGAGGAGCCCGGTTTTTGGGGCAACGTTGTAAAAGAGTGGCGCGGCGTCTCCGAAGAAACGACAACCGGCGTCCACAGGCTTTATCAGATGATGGAAAAAGGCGAGCTTTTAGTTCCTGCTATAAACGTTAACGACTCTGTTACAAAATCGAAATTCGACAACCTTTACGGTTGCAGGGAATCGCTGATGGACGGCATTAAACGTGCCACCGACGTGATGGTCGCAGGCAAAGTAGCCGTTATCTGCGGATATGGCGACGTTGGCAAAGGCTGTGCGCAGGCGGCCAAGGGCCTTGGCGCAAGGGTTATCGTAACCGAGATCGACCCGATTTGTGCATTACAGGCGGCCATGGAAGGTTATGAAGTTAAACCTATCGAAGACGCCCTTGCCGAGGGAGATATCTATGTCACAACAACCGGTAACAAAGACATCATCACGTTAGAACATATGCGCAAGATGAAAGATCAGGCGATCGTCTCTAACATCGGGCATTTCGATAACGAGATACAGATGTCTGAACTGGAAAAGTTTGACGGCGTAAAAAAGCTTAATATAAAGCCGCAGGTCGATAAATGGACTTTCGACGAAACCGGCAATTCTATTTTTATTCTCGCAGACGGGAGGCTCGTCAACCTTGGGTGCGCTACAGGGCATCCATCGTTCGTGATGAGCAACTCGTTTACAAACCAGACGTTGGCGCAGATCGACCTTTGGAAGAACAAACACGAAGTTGGTGTTTATACCCTCTCCAAAAAGCTGGACGAGGAAGTGGCACGCTTGCATCTTGAGAGAATCGGCGTGAAGTTAACCCAACTCTCGCAGGAGCAGGCCGACTATCTGGGCATCCCGGTGGATGGCCCGTATAAACCTGACACCTATCGCTACTAGCCTTTTACATCCCGCCCTTTCCTAAAAAAGAGGGGGCGGGGGGTAAAAATCTTCGAGTATTTCCAAAAACTTCTTAACTTACTACCAATTTAATACCAATTCAATTGGTATTGGTATTTAGTGGTTAAATTCTCCGGATTGCAAATTTTCGCGTATCAAGCAATACAATACGCACTTAACTTCTTGTTTTACTGGTTATTTTAAAATACCAATTTGCTACCAATTTTTTTGGTATTGGTATTTCCCTTTGTTTTGATGTACAATGCTACCAAATACCAAATTTAAAGAACTGGTATTTATGGTGGTTATTGTATATGAATTACAATACTTGTTAATAGCGAAAATGAAAATACCGTCGAGTCCTCCTGATTTTGCAAAAGTACTTGATGAGCTATCCGCATCGGATCTTGACAAGGCCCGTCGACTTATCACTAGCTTTAAAGCGACTGATTCTAAAGGACGTTATCTGCATTGGGATAAGCTACAACACCATGAACCTCCAAAAGGATTAACCTCGGCAGAGTGGTGGACTGGGATTAAGTTTGCCCGAATAAAAACATACAAGCAAATAAGTCTTTTAGATAAATCAAATAGCCAATTTGTATTTTCAACCCCTGATTTTATTTTGGAAAACCTGCACTGGCTTGATAAAAACGCTACGGGCAACATATCGGGAGATATAGGAGTAGCTAACCCCCAAATGCGCAACACCTATATTATCCGATCACTTATAAATGAATCGATCGACTCAAGCCAACTAGAAGGAGCTATAACAACACGTAAAGTGGCCAAAGAAATGTTACTAACGGGACGAAAGCCGCATGACAAAAGTGAGCAGATGATTTTTAATAACTATCTTACGATGCAATTTATTCGTGAAAATAAAAACGAAAAACTAACTCCAGCATTTATTCTTGAGCTTCATAAAATCCTTACGGATAAAACCTTGGAAAACCTAACCGATGCCGGGGCATACCGCTCTACAGGGGACGACATACAGATAGTTGATGCGCGTGACAATACGGAACTACACACACCACCAAATGCAAACGAACTACCCAAACGGATGGAATTACTTTGTCGGTTTGCTAACAATGAAAGCTCAAAATACTTCATTCATCCAATATTGAGAGCCATACTCTTACATTTCATGTTGGGATATGACCACCCGTTTGTAGATGGTAATGGTCGAACAGCTAGGGCACTTTTTTATTGGTCGGCATTAAATAGCGGTTATTGGCTAATGGAGTTTATTTCCATATCACATATTATTAAACAGGCACCAGCCCAATATGGAAAAGCCTTCCTGCATACAGAGACTGACGACAACGATACAACCTATTTCATTATCCATCAAATAAACGTAATAAAAAAAGCAATCAAAGCACTACAGGAATATATTGAAAAGAAAGCACAAGAAATAAAATCAGCTGAAAAAATGCTGGAAAGCACTCACCGATTGCGAGGGGATCTTAATTTCAGGCAGAAAACCTTACTTCGGCATGCCTTAAAACACCCAGGACATGTTTACAAGATTAACGAGCATCAACACACTCATGATATTGCTTATGACACAGCAAGAACAGATTTGCTATTTATGTCAGACAAACTAAATTTTCTTATAAAACATAAAAAGGGCAGAGTTTTTATTTTCGAATCTCCGCACGACCTTCAGCGGAAAATTGAAGATACAAAAGGATTCTAAAAAAATCGGCGGGCAAAAAAAATCTGGTCGGATTCAATCTTTCGACTAAACCCGACCAGACGTAAAATTTTCTTTTTTAAAAGAAAGCAGGCCTGTCCTTAAAGTCCGGCGGCTTTGCGCAGAGCGTCGGCCTTGTCAGTTTTTTCCCAGGTAAAATCGGGAAGGTCGCGCCCAAAATGGCCGTATGCCGCTGTTTGGCGGTAGATCGGGCGACGCAGATCAAGAGTCTTCAATATCCCATACGGGCGCAGATCAAAGTTATCGCGAACGATTTCGTGGATTTTTTCCTGATCTACCTTACGCGTGCCGAACGAATCTACCAGAACGGAGACAGGCTCCGCCACGCCGATAGCGTAGGCTAACTGAACTTCGCATTTATCCATAATTCCCGCCGCGACGAGATTCTTCGCTATATAACGGGCCATGTAGGAAGCCGAACGGTCAACCTTGCTTGGGTCTTTACCAGAGAAAGCGCCGCCGCCGTGGGAGCCAACGCCACCATACGTATCTACGATAATCTTCCTGCCGGTTAAGCCGGTGTCGCCATGCGGGCCGCCGATAATAAAACGACCTGTTGGGTTGATATGATATTTAACCTTTTTCTCGTCGAAAAGTTCTTTAGGCATAACAGGTTTTATAACCTTCTCAATCACCTCTTTTGCCAAGTTCTCTTCGGAAATATCCTCGCTATGCTGTGTGGAGATGACAACCGTGTCTATCCTGTGCGGGCTCCTGTTCGTATATTCAACCGTCACCTGCGCCTTGCTATCCGGCCTCAGGAAAGGCATTTCACCGCTTTTGCGAAGTTCTGCAAGCTTTAAAAGAAGTTTGTGAGACAGAACGACCGGCAGAGGCATAAGCTCTTTGGTTTCGTTAGTGGCATAACCGAACATGATGCCCTGGTCGCCTGCGCCCTGGTCTTCCGGGTTTTCGCGGGCAACGCCCTGGGCTATATCGGCGGACTGCTCATGCATGGCGTTTAACACGGAACATGATTTATAGTCAAAACCCAAGGATGAATCGTTATATCCGATATCCTTAACAACGCCCCTTGCTATGGCGTCTATATCGATCTTCACTTCCGGTTTGCAGGAATATTCACCGCCAACAAGAATGAGACCCGTGGTGCAAAAAGTTTCGCACGCCACACGAGCCATAGGGTCCTGCCCTATTATGGCGTCAAGAACCGCGTCAGAAATCTGATCGCTTATTTTGTCTGGATGTCCCTCCGAAACCGATTCCGAAGTGAATAAATAATTAATGCGCCCCATAATATAGTCACCCTTGTTATGTTTTATGTGTACTATCAATAATATTGCGGTACAATGATCCGCTGAACCGCAAATGGAAATTATAGCCAAGGCGGATTTTTTGGCAAGCTATTTCTACCCGCCACACTTCACGGCGGTTGAATCGGCTAAAACCATAGGGCAGGTCCGAAAGCTGGCCGTGGTGGGATATTCATACAATTTAAACTGGACATTATGGCAAAGAAGAAAAAAACCAGGTATTTTGGCACCGGCAGAAAAAAGAAAAAAACTCGAAGAGACGAAGATACGGGGCCGAAAGCTGTAAATAGCGACAAAGCCGTTGAAGTGGAAGGCACGGTGCTAGAAGCCCTGCCGAACGCCATGTTCAAGGTGGAGCTTGAAAACGAATTCACGGTTTTGGCCCATGTTTCAGGTAAAATGCGTAAATTTTTCATACGCATCCTGCCGGGCGACAAGGTGAAGCTCGAACTCTCCCCTTACGACCTAACAAGAGGCAGAATTACATACAGGTATAAATAACTAGCCCGTTTCCGGCAATTAAAGCAATTCCACTACTTCGCTATAAACTTTCAATGCCGCGCACACGCAGGGTAACCATACGGGAATCATAATTACAGCCCACGTTTCTCATCTAAAGATCGTCTAAAACCTTGGCGGCGTGCCCTGCCGCTTTCACCTTTTTGTAAATTTTTACGATCTTGCCGTCTGGCCCTATAACAACGGTCGTCCGCAAAACGCCCATCACCTTTTTGCCATACATGTTTTTCTCGCCCCATGCGCCATATTTTTCATGAATGGCATGTTCAGGGTCGGATAACAGCGGAAACGGCAGGTCATACTTCTCCTCCCATTTCTTTTGCGCGGAAGGCTTATCGCGGGAAACCCCGACTATGACAGCCTTTTTCTTTTTAAAATCGTTTTTTGCGTCCCGAAACTCGGTCGCCTCGGTCGTTCATCCGCCTGTGTTCGCTTTCGGATAAAAGAACATCACAAGAGTTTTGCCGGAAAAATCTTTTAATGACGTCTTTTTTTCATTCTGATCGAGAAGCGTAAACGCCGGAGCCTTCTTGCCAACATCAACCATAACAGTATCTCCAGAAAGGTTTGAACCGGTTACGAAAGTTCGCCCACGGCACTTTTTATGCGGGCTATCCCTTTTTCTATATCGCTCATAGACAACGCGTAAGATATTCTAACATGACCGGGCGCACCAAACGGGTCGCCAGGCACCACCGCAACCTGGGCGACTTCCAATAAAAACTTTGTCACGTCATACGAGTCTTTTATTTCCCCGCCGCTCCACTTTTTCCCAAACCAGCCGGAAACATTTGGGAAAACATAAAACGCACCCATAGGGGTGACGCACGACAGGCCGGGAATATCTTCAAACGCCGATAAAAGTTTATCGCGCCGCGCCCGGAATTGCTTTAGCCATTCCCCTATATGAGTCGGTCCCTCTTTTAGCGCCGCCAAGGCCCCATATTGAGCGAAGGTAACAGGGTTCGATGTCGACTGGCCCTGCACCATGCTCATGGCTTTAACCACGTCTTTGGGACCCAACACCCAACCTATACGCCAGCCTGTCATTGAAAAGTTTTTCGATAAACCGCTGCATATGATCGTATATGGCTTTACGTCAGGGTTGTAATAAGGGAGCGAGCGTAATTTCCCGTCACCGTAATAAACGTCTTTGTATATCTCGTCCCACACAACATAAATCTTGTGTTTAATAGCTATGTCGCACACGGCCTTTAAAGTTTCATCGTCATACACCATGCCGGAAGGGTTCGACGGCGAGTTAACAACTATCGCTTTCGTATTTTCAGTTACGAGCTTTTCAAGGTCACTTGCCTTGAACAAGAAGCTGTTTTTCTCCGACGTTTCAAGAAACACGGGCTTACCACCGCAAAGCAGAACCTGATCGGGGTACGACACCCAGTAAGGCGTCGGGATTATTACTTCGTCACCTTCAGAGAGGATCGCCTGAAAAATGTTAAACAGAGAGTGTTTACCGCCGATAGAAAATATCGTCTCGGCCCGCTCATATTCAAGCCCCTCGGTTCTTTTGTAATAGTCGCAAAGCGCGTCGCGAAGCTCCGGCATGCCGGGCGCGTCGGTATACTTTGTTTTGCCGGCCCTTAAAGCCTCGATAGCCGCATCTTTTACAAAATCGGGGGTGTCAAAATCTGGTTCTCCCGCCCCGAAACCAAGGATATCTATCCCCTCGGCCCTCATGGCTTTTGCCTTGGCGGTAATAGCCATCGTAGCCGATGGTTTTATGAGCGATATACGATCCGCAAGCTTCATTTTTCCCTCAAGTCAAAATATAAAATTGGCGCAACCCGTATCTTTTTACGTTATTTACGATAAACGCGCAACATCTGGTTCGCGCCTTTTACAAACTCGAACGGAACAGGTGCAATTTCCGCCGTAATTCCATCCTTATCAAGGTCTGCAATGATATCGGTTACAAACCCGCAAGGCTCAAGCGTAAGCGTTGTTAAAGGATAAATGCGCACCTCACCCGAAGTAACCCTCAACATCTCCAGAATGGCGGCCTTGTGAAACGCATAATCAAGCCTGTCGGAATAACAAAAAAGGAAATGACCGCTTAACACAAGGTCAAAAACCCCGGTTTCGAAAGGGAGAACGGGAAGTTGCCCTTTAAAATAACGGTTTTCCATAGCCCCAACAGGATAGTCTTCCGAGAACTTTTGCAAGGCCTCAGCTCTCCGTTTTTTCAGGCCGGAAATATCGGAGTAATAATCCCAAAGATATTTTTGTTTCTCCCGGGCGACAGCATCGACAACATGATCGATATCCTCCGACCCTGAATCCATTATAGCTTTAAGGTTTGGGCCATACATGGCGTCAAACGCGACGGCATGTATCCCCATCGAGAATGCCTCCGCCGTAAAAGAAGAGGCACCGGCAGGACAATCTAAAACCGCCGCCCCTTTTAGCGATTCCAAATCAAGCGCGAAAAACCTGCGATATTCATCCAGGGTTCGCCCGTAGAAAACTATTCTGTCAAGATTCGGCATTTTTCATTTGCAAAAAATTTTATTTGGTGAGGCGTTCTTTTAACAATTCGCCAACTTGTTCGGGGGTCATCTCGCCCGTGTTACCGCCAAGAGACGCGATCTCTTTTATAAGCGATGACGAGATATAGGAAAACTCCTCACTTGGCATCATAAAAACCGTTTCGACGTCGGGGGCCAGCCGCCTGTTAATAAGCGACATCTGTAATTCATGTTCAAAATCTGATATGGCCCGCAGACCCTTTAGTATCACCTTGGCACCAATCTCCCGCGCGAAGTCCACAAGCAACGTCTCAAACGGGATTATGGTTATATTAGGTATATCCGCCGTAGCCTCGGCTACGAAATTCACACGGGTTTCTAACGAAAACATCGGGTTTTTGCGCGGGTTAGCCGCAACGGCCACCACAAGCTCGGAGAACACTTCCGTTCCCCGCCGCATAAGGTCTATATGCCCGTAGGTAACAGGGTCGAACGTGCCGGGATATACCGCTTTCATACTCACCACCACAAATTGTAAATTTTATGAAAACAGACTACTTCATAAAATATCACGCCGCAAGGCTTATACTTTTGCTTCCCTCATGGCGTCTGCGAACCTTGGTAAAGCTTTTTCGCAAACCGCCGTGTCACAACAAAACGATATTCTAAAATGCCCGCTCCTGCCAAAACCTGCGCCTGGCACAACCAGTATTTTCTTTTTTTTGAGATCATCGACAAACTTGACATCGTCGGCAACAGGAGACTTTGGAAAAAGGTAAAATCCGCCGTCGGGAGAAACAACATCATATCCCGCACTCTGCAATCCGGTGAGCAACAGGTCACGATTTTTCGTATAAACCGTCATATCAGGTTTTACGTCTTGAGCCTTTGCCGCTAATCGCTGAAACAGGGCCGGCGCGTTAACAAACCCTAAAATCCTGTTGGCAAGCGTCATGGCATCCGCGATTTTTGTGGCGTCGTCATTATCCGGCCCGATGGCAATATATCCTATCCTCTCGCCCGGCAAGCTCAAATCCTTGGAATGCGACGTAGCGACTATCGACCTTCTATAGCAATTGGAAACATCAGGAACGGCGACTGAGCCATACACCAGTTTTCTGTAAGGCTCGTCCATCACAAGATAAACCGGCCTGCCGTTTTTTTCCGAGGCACGTTCCAATATCTCCCCGACCTCTTTTAACGCGCTCTCGGAATAAACCGCTCCGGTCGGGTTGTTAGGCGAGTTTAATAACAAAATTCTGGTTTTGGGGCCTATAGCGTCTTCTGTTTTTTGAAGATCGAGCTGAAAGTTTTCGTCTGTTTCGGCTATTTTCAAACCCGCCTGATGATTATCGGCATAAAAAAAGTATTCGGGAAAATATGGCGCGGTGATTACGATCTCGTCTCCTGAATCCACCAGCGCTTTTATAATCACGTTCAACGCGCCACCCGCGCCAGCCGTCATGATTATATTATCTTTGGTAAACTCACAGCCCGACCTTTTGCGCAAACTCACAGCTACCGCCAATCGCGCTTCGTCAAACCCCGCGTTTTGCATATAACGATGCGCACCCGGCGTTTTATCAAGCGCAAGCTTTTCAAGCTCTCCCAAAACCTTTGCCGGCGGCTCACTAACGGGATTGCCCAGCGTAAAATCAAAAATATTTTCAGCGCCAAACTCAGCCTTTAACCGTGCCCCTTCCTCGAACATCTTCCGTATCCAGGATGAACGCTCCATGAAGTTTTCTATTTTTGCAGATATGATATTTTTCATCACGCCCCGTTATCAAAAAATGTGCCGGTAAGACTACTGTGTATGACCACTGTGTCGATGGAGCCACCCTTCAAAAGTTCAGTCTTTAACCCCACGGCTCTATCTCTTGCCTGCGCTATTGTCATCTGCTCATCCATCTCTACAGAAAACTCAACGCAAACCCTCCCGTTAAGGTAATGAATGGTCACATCAGACACACTTTTCATTCCGTCCACAAACTCAGCCTTCGCGCGAACTTTCTCTGCCATCTTTTCCCTGTCTACCAACATGAGCTTAAAAGTCATGTCGTCCTCGGCATCGATATGAATAAGCGCGTCAGCCACACCCGCCTTCTCTTTTAGGTTATATCGCACGGTTTCGGCTATGTTGTGCGCCTCTGAAACAGAGATGTTCGGCTGAACGACTATATGCGCATCCACGAAAACATCCCCCCCTACCCTGCGTGCGCGAAGCTCATGAAAGTGCCGCACACCGTTGGCGTGCATTATGATTTCTTTAATCTCTTTTAACTGTTCAGGCGAAGCGGACCTGTCCATAAGATCCTGAAAAGCTTTCCACATTATTTCGCCGCCGACTTTAACAATAAGAAATACGATAACGATCGCCGCTAACGGGTCAAGCAGGGGAAAGCCAATCATCGCCCCGCCTATCCCTATTAACGCGGCAACGGACGAGATGGAATCTGTCCGATGATGCCATGCGTTGGCTACGACAACATCGTTGTTTATTTTTTTGCCGATTCTAACCGTGTAGAAATAAAGCCATTCGTTTGCAACGATAGAAACAAGAGCGCCGCAAATGGCGGGCCATGTAGGGATCAGAACGTCACCTGCCATAAGACGGTCTATCACTCCGAAAACTATGACGATGCCAACGCCTATAAGCACGGCCCCCATTACCGCCGCGCCAATGGTTTCCGCCCTGCCGTGGCCGTAGGGGTGGGCCTCGTCCGCCTCCTGCGCCGCTATCGTGGCCGAAACGTAGACAACGACATCTGTCACAAGGTCTGAGAGCGAATGAACGGCGTCTGCCACCATGGCCGATGACGAACCTAAAATACCGGCCGTAAGTTTGCCTACCGCCAAAAGAAAATTAGTGACGGCCCCCACAACCGTAACTTTAAGGGCTTCGTTTAAACGGTCTTTGTTTTTTTGCCCTTCTATACAGGGAACATGATTTTTAAAGTGCGAATCGCTCATATTCAGAAATTCAAAGGAAAATCGAGATTATTTTTTAAGAACCGCGTCGAGCTTGTCTTGGGCAGACTGCTCTTTATCTACCCTCGCGCCCATTTTTATGGTCATGGTGACTCGTGGCACGCCCATGTCAAACACGGCTTTCATGGCAAGTTCCATAGCGGCGGTTACGTCGCCATATTCCCCCTCCACAACCGTGCCATAAGGACACAACCTCGCAGACAGGTCGGCATCTACCAACACTTGGTGGGCCACCTTTATATACTTCGACACAGAGGCTTCCACACCCATCGGCACTATCGATATATCGGCTATAACTTTCATATCGGGAATAATATCACAGTAAAACAAGGCTACACAAAACCAAGCGACACCTTGAACTTTTCAATCGCCTCCGGAAGGGGCGTAACCGTAAACCCCGTGTCACGCGTAAGTTTGGAAGAATCGAGCGAACAATCTTTAGGCCTGAGAGCATGAGAGCCGACGTCATCCATGCTCACCCCAACCATCGTCCCGGTTGGAAGGCGCATGTCTTTTAATACCTTGAGTGTAAACTCATATCTGCCACGACGCGCACCCCCCAAGTGATAGAGGCCGGTCGAACGGTTTTCTATAAGCGATCTCACCGCCAAAGCCGAATCTTCCACATAAAAAAACGAGCGGTACTGGTCTGTAAAAAGTTTTTGCACCCGGCCTTCACGGGCGCAGGCTACCACATGTTCAAAAAAGTTTTTACGCTTCCCCGCCCCCTTCCCGAAGACTATGGCAGTTCGCAAAACAGCCGCATTTTTAGTTACCGCAAGGACAGCTTCTTCTGATCGGGCTTTTGTTGCGGCGTATACGTTTAGCGGGTTCACAGGGTCACTTTCCTTATACATTCCTTTTTTACCGTCGAATACAAGGTCTGTCGAATAATGGATAAAATAGGCACCCACCTCGTCACACGCTTTTGCAAGGTTATGAGCGCCATCGACATTCACCTTTTTTGCCAACTCCGGATTTTTTTCGCAAACGTCAGGGTCGGCTATGGCGGCAAGGTTCACCACGATTTTAGGTTTTTTACTTTTGACGAACCGTCTTACAGCGTCAAGGTCGGCAACATTCAGAAACTCGCCAACCAAACCGGACGGAACATAACTGTGAAAGACCGGAATTACATCATAATCACGCATAAGCTCACGGGCAACGTAAATCCCGATATTGCCGCCAGCCCCTATTACGGCGGCCTTACGTTTCATAGCCCTCAAGTTTTCTGTCTTTCCAGTTCCACCATTTTAGAAGTTCCTTATCATGTTCCTTGTTCGAGGCAAAATAGACCGCCGCCCTGAACACATATAAAACACATGGGTCCACACGAACGCCCTTATAGTTACAAAGTTTTCGATACAGGTTTTCCGGTTTTTTTCCTTTCAGGCTCTCCACTGAGTGAATATTTATGCTCCAGAGCTTTTCTGCAAGTTTTTCCCCGATGCCGGGTATTCGACGCAAATCCTTTATCGCCGCCTGCTTTTCCGCTTTACCCATAACTAAACCTTTCGCCTTGAGCTAAAAACGATAAGGGCGAAAGCGAAACCCGCGCAACCCAGGCCAAACAAACCACCTGAGTTGGAGTAAATCGTACCCCCCCCTATTTTCGGCGTAAAACTCCCCATAAGCGTAGTTTCCACAAAAAGCGGTGTCTCGCCTACAACCTTGCCCGAAGGCTCAATGATGCACGACACGCCCGATTGCGCTGACCGCAAAACAGGAATCCTGTTCTCAACCGCCCTGAAAACAGCCATGGAGAGGCTCTGGCGTGACGCCGCTGTTTTCCCATACCACGAATCGTTGGTTATGTTGATTATCACAGAGCCGCCTTTACGCGCGATTTCACGCGAGTATTGCGGGAATATAATCTCGTAACATATCTGCACCCCGGCCTTAAACGCCCCGATATCAAGCAGATTCACAGATTTACCAGGTTCCATATCCCCTATCGACGTAACCACTTTATCTAAAAAGAACAAAACTTTTTTCATCGGTATATATTCACCAAACGGGACGAGATGAACTTTGTCGAACTTTTCCTCATACCCGTCCGGGCGGACAACCCATGCACGGTTGAACGATGTAACTTTCCCATTTTCTCTGATATATCCCGGCGCTCCAAAAATAATCGGCACTCCGGTATCCTGGCTGAGCGCCCGCAAACCTGCGTCGTATAAAGGGTCTGAAGCAAAATAAAACGGAGCCGCCGTCTCCGGCCACACTATAAGCTCCGCCCCATTAGATACCGCTTCCTCTGTTCTCCTTATGTATGTATCGAGCTGTTCGTCACGATAGGAGCGCTCCCACTTTCTTTTTTGGTCAACGTTCCCCTGCACAAGCGCGACTTTCACTAGCGGGGAAGTATCAGCGCCTTTATTAAAAGCTGAAAGTTTAATTTCCCCGTAAACCAGTATGCCAGCCACAAGTAACAAGGTGACGCAAAGCCAACGAAGGGGGAACTTATCCTGCAAGCTACTCCTCGACAGGAACCAATCTACAACCATAGCCAGCATGGCCGACACAAGCACAATGGCAAACGAGACCCCTTCAGAACCTGTAATATCGGCTATCTGGATTACGTTTAAGACCTCAAATTGCGAATCAGAAAGCCTCGCCCAAGGAAAACCGACCCCAGGAAGCGAACCGCGCACAGTTTCCAGCGCTACCCACAAAAAAGGAGCCATGGCCAAAGAAATACCACGGCCAGCACGGCCTTCCGTCATCGATAACAAATAGCAAAACAGGGCCGTGTAACAGCTCATAACGCATATCATCAACGCCGTGGTAACAAGAGCGGCAAAAAGCGGCATACCTCCGAACTGGGTCATGGTATTACTTACCCAGTAAACCGTTGGGCCAAAATAAAAGAGGCCCGCAACAAGCCCAAGCCATGTAGAGGAAAGAGTGTTTTTTGCCCTTATAACAACAAAAAGCGGCACAAGACCAACCCACGCAAGGGGCCAAATGCCATAATCCGGAAAAGCCAGGGCTATTAGAACCCCGGAAAGCGCCGCCAACGCATAATCCCTAAAACCGGCGCGTACGCCCAAAGCCCCTTTTAAAGCCGTGACAGAGTTCATATTCCATGTATCATGTCATGTATCGTGCTAAGTATCAGCTTATTATAGTTATTAAGGCTTATTAACGATACAATGTGCAGACTGAAATTGTTCAGAAAAACAGGATTTTAGAAGGAATGACCGAAAGTATTGGCAAAACCCTGACCGAAAAAAGGGTTCAAAAAGGCCTCTCCATCGAAGAGTTGTCGCAATTGACCCGAATGAACGCCAAGTTTATAAGGGCGGCCGAAGAAGACAGGTTTACCGACCTGCCAGGTTTGGTGTTCACCAAGGGGCTGTTACGCTCTTGCGCCAAAGAACTTGGAATAGACGGCGATGAGATTTTGTCTCGCTATGAGAGCCTTGGAGTTGAACACGTCGATAATTCGCCGGAATTTATCTCTATGTCACTTCACCGGACACAGTCTAACATCCCCAAGTTTGTCATTTTGGCCCTTTTGGTACTTATTCTGCTTTATAGCCTGGCTCAGCTTGTGAACGATCTTCCTGTCAAAACAGAAGGCGAAACTCCCGCTCCTGTTACAAAAGAGGAAGTAATCGTCCCAAGCAACGCCATCCCGGAGCCTGCACCTGAGCCTGAAACATCTTTGCCAACGGAACAAGCTCTGCCCGACGCAGAGGTTGATAACGCCCCGGCGGTAGAAACAGAAGATGATGAAAAAGTATCTGACATAGCCCCGGCAGAAACGGAGCCGATTAACAAACCTGCTAACGCACCGTCTACCGATACTGATATTGAGCCTGAAGAGGACAACAGAACCGAGCAAACGGAAAAAACCGAACCGCCAAAAGCCATGAGCGCAGACGAAAGCTCGCCTCTGCAAGACACGTCCAGAACCTATTACCTCACTATCGTGGCCGAGGAGGATTCATGGATCAAAGTCGTGGTAGACGGAAGCATTACGAGAGAAATTATTTTGCGTGAAGGCAATCAAACGACATGGTGGGCAAATGAGAGCTATCTCCTTAGCATCGGCAACGTCGCCGCAACGAGGATCTTTCTAGACGGCGTATCGGTTCCCATCAAGCAACCGGCCTCAAACATAATCAAAAACCTTAAGCTACCACGAAACGTGGCCGCGCCTTCCACACAGGAAGAAGAAACTGAAGGACTATGAACGAAAATAAAATAACTGAAAGCATCGAAGCTGAAGGAACAGAAGGTTCGGCAAGAAGCAGTAACCGAAAAGCGAAACGGGACGCCAGAAGAGTCACAACACGCTCCGGCCTAAGGCGCAAGCCCACGGCGACACCACCGAAAGATGAGAGCGTCGCACCCGATGACGAAAAAAAACCGGCGGCCGCAAAAGCAAAGGTTAGAAGAAAACCGGCAAAAAAGAAAACCACGACCTTAAAAACTGCCAAGAAAAAAACCGTCACAAAAAAACCTGCTGTTAAACCAGAGGAAGACGAATACGAACTTCGCAACCAGCCGGACGGCACCCTTCTTCGCGTTAAAGTATCCAAAATAAAAAAAAGAGCTATCCCGATAAGGCGCAGGTCACGAGACGATGCAGATTCAGGGCCGGGCCCGGCCATAGTAGTCCCAGACGTCATGGAAGCGGCGGTTCGGCGTAAAAGAGAAGCTATATTCGGCCCCAGAGAGGGGAAAATAAAAAGGTCTATCGGCTACCTTAACCGCAAGATCGTAACCAAACCTAAAGTAGCGGTAATTTTAGGTTCCGGCCTTTTTCCAGCGGCAGAGTTTTTTGGCGATAAAAAAATAAAGTTTACCGATATACCGGAATTCCCTCTCCCGATGGCGGAAGGGCATCCGGGGCATTTTGTAACAGGTTCGCACGACGGCGTACCGCTGCTTTTTAGCGCAGGGCGCTCCCACTACTATGAGACAGGTTCCATGAGCGAAACAACTCACGCGATTCAGGCCATACTGGCTTTGGGTGTGGAGCATCTTATCATCACGACTTCGGCTGGAGCTATAAACCCCGACTTTAGAAAGGGGGACATAATGCTTGTGGAAGATCAGATAAACCTTATGGGAGACAATCCTCTCTTCGGAGTTGACCCCAACAGCGATCCTTCCGTTTTTGTTAATTGCAACTCGATATACGACGATTCACTTGCCGATAAATATGACAGGCTCTGCCGATCGGCGCGCGTTCGCCCCAAAAGAGGCATATTGGCGGCAGTCCGCGGGCCGGTTTATGAAACGCCTGCCGAAAGAAAATTTTTAAGCTCCATCGGCGCAGACGCCGTGTGCATGTCTATGGTTCCGGAAGCACTGGTAGCGGCACGTATGGGCGTTACCGTCACGGGCCTTGCGATCATATCTAACGAAGCATCGGCCGAACTGGAGAAAACAATCTCGCACAACGATGTGGTTTCTGCCGGGAAGAGAAATTCTGAACGGTTAAAACGCGTTTTGGCGAAGCTGATACCTCAAGCAGTATAAAAAGCTAAGTTCAACCAAAAAGTATAATCCGGTTAATGTTGTAAAAAAACACAATTGACCTATATTAAATAGCGAACGCTTATGATGAGCGCGTGGCAAGGTGATAAAAGGTTTATAGAAAATGAAAACTATCCTCGTTATTGACGACGACAAGTTAACACTGGAAGTTCTTAAAAAAACTTTATCCGTAAATGGATACGAGGTGTTAACAGCATCCAACGGCAAAGAAGGGATTGCCGCATACAAGGAGAAACGTGCTGATCTTATAATCACTGACCTTCTCATGCCGGAGACATCCGGTTTAGGGGTGATAGAACAACTGAAACGCGATTTTCCAAGCGCCAAAATATTTGCGATAACAGCCGGCACCACTGAAACCGGAAACGATTTTTTAAAGATGTCATCTTTTCTGGGGGCAGGCCGCACATTCAGAAAACCTTTGGATCATGACAGCTTGTTAAAAGCCGTAAACGAAGAAATCGGCTAGAAATTAAATTATACAACGAACCGGCTACTCTTTATTTTTTACATTTGAAAACTATATTTTACATTTTCTATTTACGTGGATAACGTTAAAACAGATTTTTTGGTCATAGGTTCCGGCATCGCCGGGCTAACCTTCGCACTCAAGGCGTCTCGTCACGGCAAGGTGGCGCTTGTCACCAAAAAAAATCTGGCAGAGTCGAACACCAACTACGCACAAGGTGGGATAGCCGCCGTCCTGGGCTCCGACGATTCTTTCGAACAGCACGAACAAGACACCATGCGGGTTGGCTATGACCTGTGCCATGAAGACGCCGTAAAAATACTTGTAGAAAACGGCCCACGAATGGTTAACGAACTTATTGATTTCGGTGTTCGCTTCACAAAAGGAAAAGAAGGGCTGGACCTAGGCAGAGAGGGCGGGCACTCAAAACGAAGGATCGCACACGCTGAAGATCTTACAGGATCAGAGATAGAACGCGCCCTTATTACCACGGTGGAAAAATCGCCAAACATACAGGTGTTTGAAAACCACATGGCTGTTGACCTTGTTACAAAGTTCAAACTGAGGCCTGCTTCACTAAAAGCCGACGCAGACGACGACATCTGTTACGGCGCCTATGTGATGGACAAAGAGACAGGGCATATAACGCCTTTTACCGCTAAAACGACTTTTCTTGCTACAGGCGGCTTGGGGAAAGTGTATATATACACATCAAACCCGGACATAGCCTGTGGAGACGGAACGGCGATGGCCTACAGGGTGGGCGCGGCTGTGGCCAACATGGAATTCATGCAGTTCCACCCCACCTGCCTTTACCACCCGAAGGCCAAGTCATCACTAATTTCAGAAGCGGTGCGCGGCGAGGGAGTGGAGCTTAAACTGCCAAACGGCGAGCCCTTCATGGAAAAATATCATGAGATGGGGTCGCTAGCACCAAGAGACATAGTGGCCCGCGCCATCGACCATGAGATAAAAAAACTGGGCGTAGACTCCGTTTATCTCGACACGACCGTGAAAGAAGCCGACTGGTTCAAAAAAAGGTTTCCGCACATATATTCAACCTGCATGGAATTTGGCATCGACCCAACCCGCGAGATGATACCGGTCGTTCCCGCCGCGCATTACATGTGTGGTGGCGTGATAACGGACATTGACGCCAAAACCACCATACCGGGGCTTTTCGCGGCAGGCGAATGCGCCCACACGGGCGTCCACGGGGCAAACAGGCTCGCTAGCAATTCACTGCTAGAGGCCATCGTGTTTGCAGACAGGGCGGTTAAAAACGCGGTTGCGCATTTTAATGGCAGACGTGAGGAAACCCCGGAGATACCGGCATGGGACATAGGAAGCGCCGTAGACGCAGACGAGCAGGTTGTTATCCACCATATGTGGGACGAGATAAGACGGCTCATGTGGAACTATGTTGGCATCGTACGAACAAACAAACGCCTTGCCCGTGCAAAAAACAGGATTACACTCATACGGCAAGAGATTGAGGAATATTACTGGAATTTTATTTTAACGCCCGATCTTTTGGAGCTTAGAAACCTGGCCCTGTGCGCCGAGATTATTATCGACTGCGCCATGAGACGAAAAGAAACCCGTGGCCTGCATTACAACCTTGACTATCCTAACCGGGACGACAAGCATTTTAAAAAAGATACCATTCTTTTCCTTTAAGCAACTTGTTAGTTATTATGCTTAGCGGCAAAACAAAAGATTGACTCAAAGCAGACGGGCCCTTGATAATGAAAATAGTCAAAACCTCCTTTTGACGAAACTGCAAAAGGGACTTATATAAGATATATCTGATCGAACCGAGGAGGCTATATGAGGGGCATTGCTATCAGCTTACTGGCAAGCGTTTTTATCTGCGTCACGTCTTCCACTTCCCTGGCGGGAGTGAACGAAGGAAAACAGGTATTCCTGGATAAGGGGTGTACAAACTGCCACACTGTAACCGCACAGGGAATCGAGAGCAAAAAAATGATGGACGCCCCTGATCTTTCCACCGTTGGAACAAAACACGACGGTGATTTTCTTTTAAAGTTTCTTCGTAAAAAGATCGACCTGAACGGCAAAAAACATCAAAAGAAATTCAAGGGGTCGAAAGCCGATTTCATGAAGTTGCAAAAATGGCTGTTAAGCCTTAAATAAAACCTGATCCAAATCAAGGACGGCAATGGAAATCACACTGGCACTGCTTGCTGTAATAAATATTTCTTTCATCGTTTTTCTTCTTCTGAAAGAGTGGGGATCTTCAACCCCGCGTGCGAGAAAATTCGTAAGCCTTTTCACACTTGGCGTGTTCCCTATTTTTTGGGGCTTGGGCGTTGTAGTCCACGACCTTAAACAGGTACAAAAGGTAAGTTTCTGCGGCAAGTGCCATGTAATGACAGATTATGTTAACAGCCTTAACGTAGACGACACTGAACCACTCTCCGCCGTTCATTACCAAAACAACTGGGTGCCACAGGAAAAGGCCTGTTATGCCTGCCATACACACTACACAATGTTCGGTTCCACTAACGCCAAGCTCCGGGGTTTGACTCACCTTTACGTCTACTATATAAAAGGAGCGCCGGAAAAAATTGAATTGTACGAAAAATATGAAAACAGGGAATGCCTGCGTTGCCATGGGCCTGCAAGAAAATTTGCCGAGACAAAAGCCCACAATCTCGAAAACGACATGTTAGAACAAATACGCGCCGGAACACGCTCGTGCCTGTCTGACGGGTGTCACGACGTGGGGCACAGTCTTCCGTCTGAAGAGGAGGACTGGTAAATGCCAAGGCTCATAAAACTTGCGGCGACTTTGAATATCGCGGGAACCATATCGCTTGTTCTGTCGTTGATATCAAACACACCGCTCCAGTTCTCTTTGACGATGACAACAGGTTTTATATTGCTGGCTTCAGGGGTTGCCGTCTGGCTTTGGATGGTAGTTATGGAAGCTGTAAAAAAGGGGATGTTCAGCTAAACATAAAAAAGAGCGGGCCCTGTTAAAAGACCCGCCCTTTTTATAATGTATTCCTATTTCGTCGCGCTCCCCATAAGTATTTGGGTCTGCTCTTCCGTAGACACCTCGTTGGTATAAACAAGATAAGCACTCGCCGTTACCACCATCCCGCTTTTGGGAGCTGAGCTGAACATGAACCTTGCGATCCTCTGCTCATTCGGTTTAAGCGATGTGTTTTCCAAAACCTTAACCCCGCGAGTTAGCACATCCACGGCTCTTACGAGCGTTTTGCCATTTTCGTCAACCAGCTTTTTACCGTAGGCCTTCCGCTGGATCGCCTCTGTAAAGTTTGTGCCTTTCACGCGCACTTCAAGCACAAGAGAGCGAGATGGCATCCCCGTAGGCACGTTGTGGCCGGCCTTGGCATTTGTCATGGCGACTTCAACCACAAGCCTGCCAGATTCCGTCCGTTGCGCGTTCAGTATCACCACGTCCACGGCATCACCCATTTGGGCAACGTTATGTGAGAGGCTATGGTCGTGAAAAGTGTCAGACGCCGTTTCCTTAACTGCGGGGTCGACAACCTTGCCTTTCACCTGCGCCATGTGGCAACCCTGGCACTGAAGACCGTTTCTGGCATATTCGGATTGTTTCCATTCGGTATATGTGCTTCCCGTTTTAACGCCTTTCATATTTGCCACTTCATGGCATCCTGCGCACATTTCAGATGTGTTAAACCACTTGGCATAACTTGCGGCATGAACCGGTGATTTCGCATCTTTTATAGACGCCCGCTTTTTACCGCCCACATCCAGTTTAAATGGCGATTCAGAGTTGGTCAGGTCAACCGCCTCCACCGTGTGACAGAAATCACAGGTAACACCTTCGGCGGTTATTGCCTGTTCTACATCCACATCACCCGTGGCAAGAGACGTTGGCGCGTGGCATTTAAGACAAACATATTTCGCCCCGCCCTTGCTGGAAAGATACGCCTCGCTATAAGCATTTTTAAAGATCGGGTTGGTATATGAGATTGAATGGAGCGACTTTTTCCAACTATTATATATGTCTATGTGGCACTTTTTACATACCGAGGAGGTCGCATACCCGTTGCTATCCGATGCCTCGGAAGCCACGACACCATGGCCTACCGTAAAAAACAGTGCCAATAAAACAGCAACTACAACAAGTGGCCTGCCCCCACAAACCGTAAAAGCTTTCCCTGTGACGCTCATACTGCCCCTCTTTTCATTGAATATATGGCTAAAAATTTATTTCGGGGGTGAAAACCATACGGCGCACCCTACCAACGTCATATTAACCCATTCTTGTTTACAATAATGGTTTTCTTTAATCTGAGACTTGATACTATAGCATCGAAATCCCGGCGTACGGCCAAAATTTCAACAAAATGTTAGTTTTACACACTTTTAAAAGCTTTAAACAAGGGAAAAAATGAAACAATCGTATTTTAAATATTTATGTATGCTTTCCGTTATAGTCTTGCTCTCCGCTTGCGGCGGTGGCGGCGGCGGTGACAATATAAGTAGCGGTGGCAATGATGTTTTAACGGGAAGCTTTATCGATAGCCCTGTGCAAGGCTTACGCTGGGTATCGGGCGACATGGAAGGCGTCACAAACTCTGCTGGTACGTTCCAATACGAAAGAGGGGCTACGGTAAAATTTTATATCGGCTCTATTCTGATAGGCGAGGCAACAGGTAGCTCCCTCATTATTCCGGTAGACATCGTTAGCGGTGCCCTGAATATAAGTGACCCTGCGGTTACTAATGTCATTCGTTTTTTGATGACCCTTGATAATGACAATAACCCTTCTAACGGTATCGTAATCACTGAAGAAGTCGCCAACTTAGCATTGGGCAAAGACGTAAATTTTGCCCAATCTACCTCCGGTTTTGCAGAATCGAGTGAATTGCAGGCCATAATTTCAGAGTTTACCTCCGTAACAGGGGCTGGCACACACTCGCTAACGCCGGTTTCCGAGGCTATTACCCATGCGGAGAACTCTATCGGCGCTCTTTTGTCCGGCAATTACAGTGGCACATATTCAGGAGATAACGCAGGAACGTGGTCTGGAACCATAACCTCTTCGGGAGTAATTTCAGGAACGGCGACATCTTCCCTAGGAGAAACTGTTGCCTTTGCAGGAACGGTAAGCAGGGATGGAAGTGGAGCGACCCAATTTCAAACAAGCGGCGGCGCAAGTGATGGAACCAGTTTCATAGGAACATTCGACCTGAATGGCACGGTCTCAGGCTCCTGGAACTGGTTTAATCAAGAAACCGGAACATGGAGTGGTTCCTCCAAAGGCTAACGCACTACGGCCCTGGAATGCCCTTACAGCGTATCTGCTATGAGGGCATTTCAACGTGGTTGTTAAGCCACTTTCCCATATCCATATCTGCGCGATCAATAATTGCGGCACGACGTTCCTTTCGCCTTTTCACCTTTTCGGCAAGTGGCGGAAAAAGCGAAAAGTTCATGTTAGCGGGGCAAAATCTGCCTGAAGAGCCACTATTTTCAGCGGTACCGCTAATATAAGCCAGCAACGCCCCCAACGTGGTGGTAGGCGGAAGGGGGGTAACCTGCGCCCCTTCAAGCTCGCAAACAGTAAAAAAACCGGCCAATAAACCGGTGGCGATAGATTCTACATAACCCTCAACACCGGTCATCTGCCCTGCCATACGGATATTCGGGGTAGATTTTAACGAAAGATCGATATTAAGAAGAGACGGCGAATCTATATATGTATTTCTGTGAAGCGAGCCTAGCCGCAAGAATTTTGCATTCTGTAACCCGGGTATGGCCCTGAACACCCGTTCCTGCTCACCATACGCAAGCTTGGTCTGGAACCCGACCATGTTATACGCTTCACCCGATACGTTCTCTTTTCGTAGCTGAATAACGGCGTGCGGTCTTTTACCCGTTGCAGGATATGACAAGCCGACAGGTTTTAGCGGCCCAAACGATAAAGACTCACGTCCGCGAGACGCTATTTCTTCTATAGGCAGACACCCGTCGAAATAGTAATCGCGCTCAAAATCACGAAATGGAAGCGCCTTGGCCGAAAGAAGATCGTCTAAAAACCGTTCATACTCCTCTTTTGACATCGGCAGATTAAGATAGTCCCCCTCCCCCGGCTCTCCATACCTGTCCTGAATAAACGCGATAGAGCGATCAATCGAACCGGCCTCCACTATCGGAGCTATGGCATCGTAAAAATAGAGTGATGATAAACCCAAAAGTTTTTGCAGGGCAGTCGCCATGCCATCTGATGTTAACGGCCCGGTCGCCACTACTACTTTATCGTACCCTTCCGGGATAGAGGCAACTTCCTTGCGTATCACGGTGACATTGTCAAGGTTTTTGATAGCGATGGTTACTTCATTCGCAAAATTATCCCTGTCCACGGCAAGCGCCCGGCCTGCGGGAACACGGTTTTTTTGAGCTGTCGCTATAAGAAGCGAACCAAGCCTCTCAAGGTCGGCCTTTAAAAGCCCGGCAGGGGTGCTTTTCAGCTCAGATTTTAGCGAGTTTGAACAGACAATTTCCGCAAGCTTGCCTGTGTCATGCGCAGGCGTGCCACGAACGGGACGCATTTCGAAAAGATCGACATGAACAAAAGATTTACCGCGAGTCGCTATCTGCCATACGGCCTCACAACCGGCTAACCCTCCGCCGACGACTGCGACCCGGAAGCTGGTTCTTCCTCCGGTTCCTCGTGTATCTCTTCCTGATACCCGCATTCCTTGTTCACGCATTTCAAAAATGTTCCAGACTTCAAAACCTTTTTGGTAAGAAATGTGTAGTGACAATCGGGGCAAGGTTTATCTTTGAGAGGCTCCTGCCATGTGGCGAACTCGCACTTAGGATACTGGTTACACCCATAAAAGGTTTTTCCGCGCCTTGTCCTTTTTTTCACAAGTTCGCCGCCACATTTAAGTTCAGGACAATCGATGCCTATGCCTATCTGCCTTGTCGTTTTACATGTGGGATAGTCAGAACAGGCAATATACTGGCCAAATTTGCCGGTTTTGATAACCATATCCTTGCCGCACGTTTCGCACTTAAAATCGGTAGGTTCATCTGGCACAGGCTCCATCTTGGGCTCTATCGTTCCGTCTTTTGCGATTCTTCTTGTCGTTTTGCACTCAGGATATCCTTCGCAGGCCAAAAACTTGCCAAACCTGCCGAACTTCATGACCATCTCTTTGCCACAATTCTCGCAGATCTCATCTGCCTTTTCCGCGTCGGTTTTAACGTTGCGCATATGAACCTTGGCCTTCTCAAGGTCTGCGCTAAATGGCTTGTAGAAATCGTCAAGCGCGGAAACCCAATCTTTCTCGCCCTCTTCAACCTGGTCGAGTTCTCTCTCCATCTGGGCGGTGAATTCCGAGTTCAGGATATCCGGGAAATTTTCGATAAGCAGTTCTGTAACGACAATTCCAAGATCTGTAGGAACAAGGCGCCTGTCTTCTGATTCGCAATACGCCCTCTCCTGAATAACAGAGACGATGCCGGCATATGTGGAAGGGCGCCCGATACCGAACTCTTCTAAATCCTTAATGAGCATAGCTTCCGTGAAACGTGGGGGCGGCTGTGTAAAATGCTGGTTTTTTTCAAGTTCAACAAGTTTTATTTTGTCGCCCTGAGCTATGGTAGGCGGAAGCTTTTTGATAGCCTCACCCCTGCTGTCGTCTTTATGCGGCTCGGCACGCTCGTCAAATACCTTTAAAAACCCGTCGAACTTCATGATGGAGCCTGTCGCCCGCAGGTTATAGTCGCCGGCTTTTATATCTACCGTGGTAACGTCAAACTGAGCTTGCGTCATCTGGCTTGAAACAAACCGTTTCCACACAAGTTCGTATATCGCCATCTCTTCTTTTGAAAGATACTTTTTAAGCGATTGCGGCGTGCGTTCTACGGAAGTGGGGCGGATAGCCTCATGAGCGTCTTGAGCCGCCTTCTTCTTTTTATATACTTTCGGTTTTTCGGGGAGGTACTTGTCTCCATATTCCCTTTTTATAAACTCACGCGCCTGGGTCACGGCTTCGTCCGCCACACGGGTTGAATCTGTTCTCATATATGTAATCAGGCCCACCGGGCCATCTTCACCAACCTCAAGACCTTCGTAAAGCCTCTGGGCTATAGACATCGTACGCCGCGCGTTATACCGAACGCGGTTACTCGCCTCCTGCTGAAGGGTAGACGTTATGAACGGGGCGACGGGGTTTCTTTTTCGCTCCTTTTTCTCAACGTTATCAACAACAAGAACGGCTGACTGTATCGCGTTATCAACTTCTTCCGCCCGTTCACCGTTTCCGATTTCAAGTTTTTCGCCCTTGTAATGAAGAACTTTAACGGCAAAAGGTGGTGGATTTTTTCCTTCAACACTTCCTTCTATAGTCCAGTATTCCTCAGGCACAAAGGCGCGAATCTCTTTTTCACGCTCCACAACCAGCCTCAGCGCAACCGATTGCACACGACCGGCCGAAAGCCCTTTACGCACTTTGTCCCAAAGTAGCGGGGAGAGTTTATATCCTACGAGCCTGTCGAGTATTCGGCGGGCCATCTGGGCGTTCACACGGTTAACGTTTATTTCACCGCAGTTTTTTATACCTTCCTGAACCGCTTTTTTCGTAATCTCGTTAAAAAGAACCCGGTATACGGTTTTTCCTTTTCCAATTTCAGTGGCTATATGGGCGGCTATCGCCTCACCTTCACGGTCAGGATCAGGAGCCAGATATATGGTGTCTACTTTTTTAGCGGCGGCCTTTAAATCTTTGATTACTTTACCCTTACCCTTTATGGTAATAAACTTGGGCGTATAGCCGTTTTCTATATCCACACCAAGTTTGGACTTTGGCAGGTTTTTTATATGCCCGACCGACGCCATAACGATAATACCTTTTCCAAGGTATCTCTTAAGAGTGGCCGCTTTTGCGGGTGACTCAACTATTACAAGACCTTTAGCCATTAGAACCTACCAACTAAAATTAAAAACAAGGATATGCAAGCGACTTTTTGCCACCGCAAGAGGCATCCCAAATCATCGAATTTTCAAAAAGAGCTTTCCAGCTAATTGTTTTACTTTACCTTTTAGCTCAAGCGCCAAAAGTATAGCAGATACGCTATTTGATGGCAAACCTGAGTCCCGCGAGAGTTTGTCTATATGCTTAACCTCATGGTCGATTTGCGCCATCACGCTTTTTTCGTCATCGGTCAAGGTTTCTTCATCAGAAAACGGCAAAACCGCCTGTTTTTCAACCAGTTTGTTCTGTATATATTCAGGTAGCTCACTCACGATATCGTCCACACAGGAAACAAGCCTCGCATGCCCACGCTTTATCAACCTGTTAGCGCCATCACTCTTTTTTGACGTAACAGGCCCCGGCAAGGCGAAAACCTCCCGGTTTTCCTCAAGGGCGGCCGCCGACGTTATAAGCGCACCGCTCCGCTCCGCCGCCTCGATAACAAGGGTTCCCAAGGTTAAGCCGCTTAAAATACGGTTTCTCATAGGGAAAAATATTTTATCCGGCCCCATGGAGACAGGAAACTGGCTTATAACCGCTCCATGCTCCGCAATTTTTAATTGAAGCGCTCTATGTTCCGACGGGTAATAAACGTTAAGGCCGCAACCTAGCGCCGCGACGGTTCTGCCACCTGCCCTGATCGCTTCCCTGTGCGCTTCTCCATCTACCCCCCTCGCTAACCCAGACACCACCGTCACCCCTCGTTTCGCAAGCTCGTTGCCAAATTTTCCGGCTTGCGTTTTTCCATACACCGTTGGGTTGCGGGTTCCTACCACCGCTATGGAGAGTTCGTCTTCCGTGCGCCACTGCCCCTTAATATAAAGAACGGGCGGGGGTGAGTATATGTTTAAAAGCGGAGCCGGGTAGCCTTCATCACCTGCAAGAAAAATTTTAGCCCCTATTTTTTCTGCCAATAAAAGCTCTTTTTCGGCTGTGGGGAGCGGGTTTGCGTTTTTTATTTTAGCCGCAAGTTTTTCGCCCACCTTCTCGACACGAACCAAATCCTCCTTTCCAGCGGCAAAAACACCTTTGGCCGAACCGAAAGCGGCAACGAGCCTGCCGTAGTTTACAGGGCCTATGAAGGGAATCGCGTTTAACCCTATTTTGTAAAGCCGCTCGTCATTCACGAAGTTACCTCACCCTTAAGAACGTAAAATCACGGTATATAGCGCGGGTGAGTTTCATGGTTTCCTTAACAAGCTGTATGAACCTGTCTGGCCCCACACCCTTCTCGCCAACTTTTCTCACCATTCTTTTCAGCTCAAGGCTGGGTTTGGGAATAACGCTAACAGATTTGCCGCGATCCATCCTCAAAGCTTCTTCTATAGCCCTGTAAAGACGGTAATTTTTCTCAAGTTCACTCGCTGTTTCAAGTGGCAACCATTCTTGTTCTTTAATCTCGCTTAAAACAGAAAAGGTAAAAGAGCCGTTACTATCCTGAAAACTATCGGCAGTTTCTTTTTCGATTTTGAGCCATTGACATATAAACTCTATGTCCATCATCCCGCCGCGCCCGAATTTGATATCCGTCGTTCCAACTTTTACCTTTTCGTCCGCCACCCGCTCCCTTATATAGGCAAGCTTTTTTGCCGAGGTAGCAGAAAAAGGCCCCGCGAAAATAAAAGATCGCAAAACCTGCATGACTTTATCGCCAAAAGTTTCGTCACCCGCCACCTGCCTCGCACCCACAAGCGCTATCCGCTCCCACGCTTGACCACGGGTTTTATAATAGTCGGTCATCAACTTTAACGAAGAAACTAAGAGCCCTTTCTCACCGTCAGGCCGAAGCCTAAGATCGATATCGTACCCGATACCGTACGAAGTCTGCATCGATGAGAGCTTCAATATTTTTTGGGTCACCCGCGTTACATACGCCCGTCCCTGCTCGCCGCCTTCATAAAAAACAAGCATATCAACGTCTGAACTAAAGCTCATCTCCCGTTTTCCAAGCTTGCCTGCCACGATAACGGCAAACGAGGTGCCGTCAGGACGTTTGCCTACTTCATCACAGGCGATATCCGTTATCTTTTTTATATATTCCTCCGAAAGTATAGTTAATCCTTCCATGGTTTCGGCCATTTGCGCCAAACCTAAAATCGAGCGAAGAGAGAGGCGCATTGTTTCCGTTACACGAAAAAAGTTCATGCCGGCTACTTGTTCATCCACCGTTTTGCCGCTCTTCACTGCCGAAACCAACTCCCTTTTACACTGGATCCTGGAAGGAGGCATGCCCACAGGGTCGGAGATAAGAAGCCTGTCCAGAATATCGGGATGGGTTATGAGCCTTAAGGTTTGATGATCGGAAGAAGAAAAAATGGAGGACAAAAGCGACAATACGGGGCGGTGCGTATCCAGCAGGCTGTATAACATGCCGCGCCCCCCCTTGGATTCCACAAACTCGGCAAGCCGCACAATTACATTATCCGGCCAAGACGTTTCCATGGCAAGCTTTACCATTGCGGGCCCGAACCTGTCGAACGCCGTGCGACTTCGTTCAGACGGGTGAGAAAACGGCCTGCCGTTGCGAAGAAAGTTTAACGCGCGGGCAGAATCTTTTGGCCTGTCAAACCCAAGCGAATCAAGCCATGCCACCGTTGCATCCTCATCGTCTACCGGAACGGGAAAAACATCGCTTTCACCTTCATTCGCCTTGGCAAAGTAGGAATTAAAAATTCCGCGCACCCTTTTTCTGCGACGTGATATTTCTGTTGCAAGTCTTTCGGAAAGCCCCTCGCCTTCCATTCCCATCTGCCGGGCGAGAACGACCAGCCTCGTATCGTCGGTCGGCACAAGGTGCGTTTGCGCTCCCTGGTAATACTGGATTCGATTCTCAAGCCTGCGATAAAAAATGTAGGCTTCGCTCAAATCGATATAGTGCGGCTCGGAGAGTATTCCTAAAGAGTAGCTAACATCGAGCGCCTCCAGTGTGGATCGTGTTTTAAGTTCCGGGTACCTCGCTCCATATAAAAGCTGAAGCGACTGCGCCAAAAACTCAATTTCCCTTATCCCGCCCTCACCAAGTTTTATGTCTCTACCCGCTCTTTTCACCCCTTTTTTGGCTATTAAAGAGCTGTCTATTTTCCCTTTCATCAAAGCGATTTCATCCACAGCCTTCTGGTCTATATATTTTCTGTATACAAAAGGCCTGAGCCGCTCAAGCGTTTCGTCGGCCACATTTTTATTTCCACCACAATGACGCGCCTTTATAAGCGCCTGCCGCTCCCAGTTCTGCCCCCACGACTCGTAATAAATCTCCACCGCGCCGATAGAATTCGTAACCTCGCCACGGGTTCCTTCAGGACGCAAGTCAAGATCGACCCGGAACATGTTCCCATCTTCCGTCATTTCAGATAAAAGGCGAACGGCCTCCCTTGCCACGCCAACAAAAAACTCGTGCAGGGTAACCACGCCTTTACCCGCCACACCAGGCGTAGAGCCTTGATCTGACGAGTGGACGAAAATTATGTCGATATCTGAAGAAATATTAAGCTCGCCCCCTCCAAGCTTGCCCATTGCGATGGCGCATATTTTTGCCGTTTCAGGTTCTGTTTTATCGAAAGGCACATATATCGGCACACCATGTTTTTTTAACGCCTCACTTTCCGCCGCTTTGATAGCGGTATCGATGGCTATATCCGCAACGCAAGACCACTCCAAAACCGCCTCGGCAAAATCAGCGGCACCAGACAGCTCCCGTGCGGCTATCCGGCAAAGCTCACGATTTTTAAAAATACGAAGGGCGGATATTGGTGAAAGTTTTTGTAGCAGGCTATCCATATGCGCAACCATCTTGGCGCGGTTTCTGCTATTTTGAAGGACGCCATCTGAAACAATCCATTCCAGATCCACTTCCCTGTTAAGAAGCCAGTTTGTTAAAAATTCGCTTCCTGCAAAAAGGTGAGACAAAAGCGTTAATACCTTTTTGTCTGTTTCAAGAGAAGGAAAAATTTCAAAAAGCCGTTCCTGCCCTTGTAGTGCCGCGTTCTCATCGGCTGTCCGGCTTGCTATTTCTTCTGGCGTCATAACTGTTAACCTTAAACGTTTTCGGCTCATCTACATCAAAAACTGATTTGTGATTATAATACATACTTGTAAATTACGGGGTCACAGCCTATTTTTGGAGATTTTGATGGACGAACCGATTACATACACAAGCTCCGGCGTAAATATCGACGCGGGGATGGAATCCTTAAAAAGGATTGGAGCAAAAGCTAAAGAAACACACAACAAAAACGTATTAACCGGTTTGGGCGGCTTTGGTTCGCTTTACGATATCTCCACCATTAAAAATTTTAAAGAACCTGTTCTCGTTCAGAGTGTAGACGGTGTCGGCACCAAGCTGATGGTGGCGAACATGCTTAACCGATACGACACCGTTGGAATAGACATCGTTAACCACTGCGTGAACGATATCCTGTGCCAGGGCGCAAAGGCGCTCACGTTTCTCGATTATATCGCCGTAGAAAAACTAAAACCTGAACAGATAGAAGCTTTGGTTTCCGGCATGGCGATGGCGTGTAAAAAAACTGGCGTGTCGCTGGTTGGCGGTGAAACGGCAGAACTGCCCGGAACATACGCAAAAGGTGAATATGACCTTGTGGGGATGATTACCGGAGTGGTGGAAAAATCGCAGATTATAACAGGACGGAACATCGAAGAGGGCAACCTAATATTAGGGCTCGCTTCAAGCGGCCTGCACACCAACGGTTACACCCTGGCCCGCAAAGTAATATTCGACAAGCTCAAAATGAGCGCAACCACGACCCCTGAAGGGTTTAATAAAACCATAGGCGAGGTTTTGCTAAAGCCGCATAAAGATTATTCAGAATCGCTCCTGCCGCTCATAGACAGGCAGTTAATAAAAGGTTTGGCGCATATTACGGGCGGAGGGTTTTCAGATAACATTCCACGCGTTCTGCCAGACAACGTAAACGCCGTCCTCCAGAAAGATTCGTGGAAAATACCGCCGGTTTTCAGGCTTATTCAGG
>JAJRTC010000053.1 GCA_024278445.1 Nitrospirota bacterium | reverse complement strand
TATTGATTACCATACGCTCGGTATGATGCTCTTTACGGAAGTCGTATCCTTTGTCGTTCACGGGTTCCATCGCTTTAGTTCCTCGGCCCTATTAAAGGCTGTCTTTTTGTTTTTGGATAATCTTTCCTGAGAGGATGGCCTTTAAACTCTTCGTAAAGCAGAATTCTTTTCAGGTTAGGATGCCCAAGAAACCTGACCCCATAAAGGTCAAAAACCTCGCGTTCGAACCAGTCTGCCCCGCGCCATAACGATGTAACCGAGTTTATCTCAAGTTTATCTTCCGGCAGTGGAACTTTAACGCGAAGCCTGTGGTTTTTCTCCATAGAGTATAAGTGATATACAACCTCGAACCTGGTTTTCAGTTTCCGTAAATAGGGTTGCAAATCAGGGTCGTTTAAATAATCGACGGCAGTCAGATCCATCATAAGGTCAAACTTCATTTCCTCAGAATCACGCAGGTAGGCCATCACGTCGAGGATATCCTCGGCCCTCACAACCACGGTTTCGTCACCACACTGGTTATGCGTGTAAATAATCGTTTTGGTCTTCGCAAAAAGTTTTGCGACCGTTTTGCCCAACCCCGTTCCTGTTTCGCTCATCTTCAATAAACCCTTATTAGCCCGTAACAATCCGGTCGTCCGCTTCTCCAACCGGAGCTATGCCACTTGCAAGCTCAAGTTGCCCTTTGGTATTTGCCACTTTTTCCTGAAGTTTTATAAGCCCGTCCAGCACCATTTCGGGGCGAGGCGGGCAACCGGGAACATAAACGTCTACGGGTAGCAGGGTATCTATTCCCTGTACCGTCGCATAGTTGTCATACATCCCGCCTGAAACCGTGCATACGCCATATGCATACACCCATTTCGGCTCCGTCATCTGGTTATATACCTTTACGAGAATCGGGGCCTGCTTGTGGCTTATAGTCCCGACCACAAACAAAAGGTCGGCCTGTCTCGGCGAGAACCTTGGCAGGGCCGCTCCAAACCTGTCGATATCATATCTTGGGCCCGCAACGCTCATAAACTCCATGCCGCAACAGGCGGTAATGAAGGGGTAAAGAAAAAAGCTGTATTTTCTTCCCCACGAAATCATTGAATCGAGCTGGGTGATTATCACGCTGTCGGATAAAGCCTCTACAGCCTCGTCCAAAGAGTCGTCATCTTTCACTCCCATTCCAAAGCTCCCTTCTTCCAAACATAAACAAGCCCTATGCCCAACACGACGATTAACAACAGCATCTCAACAAAACCGAAAAAACCGAGCTGTTTAAATATCACGGCCCACGGAAACAAGAACACAGCTTCAATATCGAAAATAATAAACAACATGGCCACAAGGTAGAACCGGACGGAAAACCTCTGTTTGGGCGAAACTATCTGGTTTTCACCACATTCAAAAGGTTCCATCTTCTCGCGGAACACAACCTTCGGCCCCAAAAACTGCGACAACGCCAGCATGGCAAGCGCAATGCCGGATGCCGCAACAAACATCATGACCAAGGGAATGTACTGGTTCAGTTCCATATGGCTCTCCATAACACGAGCTTTACACCAAGCACGTTAACCGCAGGCAAAAGTTTAACATTTTCCTTGCTTGTCATGAACTTCGCACCTTTTTAAACCTGACGGTTAAAACGTTTTCACCCCGTTTCATAAGGCTTAAGGCTGGCCTGTTTTCAAAACATTTCGACATAAACAGAACCCCGCCAGGCGATCTTCCCGTAACATGTGCCACCACTTTTATATTTCCGGCGGAGGACTCAACCATAATCTCCTCACCATCCGCTATTTTTTCCCGCTCTGCGTCCTCAGGCGATATCTCCACAAATGTGCGAGGCTCGATGTTGTTCAGCGCCTCGCTTGCGCGGCTTAAAGAATCTAAATGAAAAAGCGTATTGCCGGTTAAAGTGACGTATGGATATTTTTTCATATCCGGCAAAACAAGGTGAGAAGCGTCAAACTTCAATTTACTTCTCTTGCCCTTCTTCGCGGCGTAATTAACAACATCATCGCCCCATGCAAGCTTAGACATTGTCAGCTTTTCATAACCTTTCACAGTCTCCGCTATCTCGCAGGTTATATCCGATACCGAGTCGCAACCTGACTTCATGCCAAAACGGGTGCCGATGTCGTTAAAGATTTCCCATTCGGCACGCGATTCACCAACAGGCGTAACGGCTTTTCGCACAACCTGGGGCCGCCCCTCGTTGTTTGTAAACGTTCCGTCTTTCTCTACCGCAATGGCGGAAGGTAAAACGACATTGGCAAGACGCGTGGTCTCGGTTACGAAAGATTCCGTCACGGCGACAAAATCGGCATTGGCCATAGCGTCGAGCGCAAATTGCCCGTCAGGATAATGTGTGGCGGGGTCAACCCCCACAACCAACAACCCTTTTATTTTGCCAACGGCCAAGTCACCAAAAATATCGCCACTGCCGACCTTGAAAGCATCAAGCTCCACTCCCCACTTATCGGAAAAGTGCGACACGGCATTTTTATCTGTAACTTTAAGGTAGCCTGGGAAGTTTGCAGACGAGCACCCCATATCGTTCACGCCCTGGCTGTTTGAATATTCTCTATACAGCAGGGCCGATCCGCCAAGCTCGTTAGCAAGGTTTACAAGCGCGGAGACGATATCAACCGACCTCGGATGATCGTGAATCTCTTTTCCTATAAATATAAGCGGTGCGCCGTCACTTTTTATAGCGTCGGCGAGCGCCACAATTGCGTTTTCATCAAGCCCGGAAATTTTTGTGGCGTCTTTTAAACCTTTACCTTTGGCGGAAATAAGCGCAGACACAAGCGGAGCCTCAGAGCCATACTCATACCTTACCCTTATCTTCGGATCAGGGGAGAAAGCTACGTTCCTTGAGTTTGCAACATAAAGATTGGTTCCTTTGTCGCGCATGACCATGCGGGCCATGTTTGCGATCACAGGGTTTTCCTTCTCCATATCGCAACCGAACGCCACGAGACATCCGGCTTTTTCTATTTCCTCGTAACTTGTAACAGGTGCAGACGCCCCGAACGTATCGAAGATGCCTGCGTTTAGCGCCCCGTTCCTCATGTTGGAGAGCGTTTCTATCCTGTTAACGCCAAGTCCGGCCCTCATCACCTTTTGCAAAAGGTATGCGTCTTCGTTGGTGATTTTTTCAGACGTTATAACCGCCACGCTATCCGGCCCGTTGGTTTCTTTTATAGTTTTCAGCTTATCGACAGTTTCAGAAAGCGCGATCTCCCATGAAGTCTGCACCTGGTCTACCCCGGTTCGTATAAGCGGGTTTTTTAATCTTTCGTTAGACTGGTATGCCTCAAACCCGAAACGGCCACGGGCGCAAAGGTTGCCCGTATTTACCCCGATATTATCGTCAGACGATATTCGGGCTATAAGATTGTTTTTCACATCCACATGGTATGAACAGCCGACGGCGCAATGGGGGCAGATCGATTCCGTTTTCTTAAGTTCCCACGACCTTGCGTTAAAAATTATCCCGCTGTTTAACGCGCCAACAGGGCAAACAGAAAGACACTGGCCGCAGAAATCGCAATCAAGCGGTTCACCATCCTGCGTGTTTATTTTCGCATCGTTGCCAAGCCCGTCTATCTTAAGTGCGGTGACCCCCTGAACCTCATCGCAAATCCTCACGCAACGCTCGCACATGATGCAAAGGTTTTCGTCATAACGTAAAACACCCCAATCAACCATCTTCACTTTCTGATGATCGGTGGTGAAAAATGTCTGTTCCTTCACATGAAAGTCAAAAGTGCGATCTTGCAAGGAACACTCGCCGGAACGTTCGCACACGGGGCAGTCAAGCGGGTGATTCACCAAGATAAACCGGATCATATCCTGCCTGAACTTCTTTATTTCTTCGCTATCGGTCGTTACGTCCATCCCTTCAAGGACAGGAGTGTTGCACGACATAACGGGGCCGTGAGTTCCTTCCACCTCAACGGAGCAAACGCGGCAGGAACCTATCGGGTTTAACTTTTTTAAATAGCAGAGAGTCGGTATCTCAATCTCGCGAGCCTTGGCCGCTTCAAGAATAGTCGTACCATCAGGAACCTCAACGGCAAGCCCGTTTATGGTCAATTTAACCGTGGCGGCTTTCGGGGAGGAAACGGCAGAACTCATTTATTTCCCCCTTCGGCTATACAGGCCATGCCAACGATATAACATCTCATGCACCGCTCAGCCTCTTCTATTGCCTGTTTCTGCGAATATCCGAGTTCTACCTCGGTAAAGGTGTGCAGTTTATCGTCACGGTCACAAAGCGGCATCGGCTGGCGATCCCATCCTTTTGGTTTGCCGGAAATAACTTCGTTTTTATCATACGCGCCTATTTTGGCGATCAGCTTCTCCAGATACTGCTCGTCAGTTATTCTCACTTTTTGGCCGGATAAAAACTGGTCGATGCTCTGCGCCGCACGGCGAGCCTGACCAACGGCGACAACAAGCGGTAACGGGCCCGTCGCACAATCACCACCTGCAAAAACGTCTGGTACGTCTGTTTGCATGGTGTCGTCGTTAACCACCGGGTTGTCCCACTTGGTGATTTTTATGTTTTCATCTTCCTTCAGATAAAAGATATCGCAGTCTTGCCCGATGGCGGAGATTATGGAATCACACTTTATAACGTGTTCAGAACCTTTTATTTTAACAGGGCTTCGGCGTCCGCTATCGTCCGGCTCGCCTAACTCCATCTTGGTAGACTCAAGGCCAACGACTTTTCCTTTTTTGGCGATAATCCTGGACGGTGCCTCAAGGAACAGGTATTCCACACCCTCGTCTAGCGACTCGGTATATTCATGCGGGTCGCAAGGAAGCTCTTTTGCCGTGCGGCGATAAACGACCGACACCTTGGAACCCAACCTTCTAAACGTGCGGGCGCAATCCATAGCCGTGTTGCCACCACCGATTACAAGAACATGCTCACGCTTTGGAATGGGGTTCGTTTTGAGCTTTATCTGCTTTAATATGCCGATACCTGTGTAAACACCGTCGTATCCGTCGTGCTCGCCCTCAACGCGCATAGCCTTTGCGATATCGCCGCCTGTCGCAAGGAAAATTGCGTTAAAACCTTGTTTGCGTAAGCTTTTAAAGGTTTCGTCTTTACCAAAATTAACGCCGAATTTAAACTCAACACCCAAACTCTCCACATAACGCCATTCACGATCCAAAATCTCGTTCGGCACGCGATATTGCGGAATGCCCGTATATACGGCTCCACCGCACCCATCGAGTTTTTCAAACACGGTTACATGGTAGCCCTTGAGAATCAAGAAATAAGCGGCAGAAACACCTGCCGGCCCGCCACCTATAACGGCGACCTTTTCCTTGCGCATATGTTTTAACGGGTTTGAGGGCGGCTCAACGTCATGCTGATCTTCCCAGTCCCACGCAACTCTTTTTAACTTACAGATAGCAATCGAAGACTCCACATTCGCGCGTCTGCAGTTGTTCTCGCAAGGATGGAAACAGGCGCGGCCCAACGAATTTGCCATCGGGCTCGCATCGCGTATCGTCTCAAGCGACCCGGCAAAATCGCCCTCCTTTATCTGTTCAATATAGAGGGGTATATCCATGCCGGTAGGGCAGGCCACGGTGCATGGAGCCGTCATTTTGTAAGGATAACTATGGTTAGGGCGCTTCTTTTTGCCCGCTATATATGCTTCGTAGTCTGCCCTGAAATGGTCGAGCGTGTCTTTTATCGGCTCCGGCCCAAGCTGGCCTATCCCGCATTTGGAATTGCACGAAACAGACTCGCAAAGAGTTTCTATCGTTTTAAGGTCGGCAGGGGTCCCCTTGCCTTCAAGAATTTTTAAAAGGGTATCTTCCATTACCTTGGTGCCAACCCGACACGGAAAACACTTGGCGCAAGATACGGCCTGCAGAGCTTTGGCATAGCTATACGCCATCTCCACGATGTCATAAGGCTCATTTAAAACGATAACGCCACCCCAACCGACAAAGCCGGTTAAAGACCGTTTATCGTCAAAGGCGTCTGGAAGCTTAACGTTAGGGCAATCACTCCAGTCATCTGAAGCCTTCCCCCTGTTATCTACAACCTCACCCAACCAGGAACTGAAAAGAAGTTTCATAGAACGCTTTTTTATACTCTGGTATACGCACAGCTATCCTGCCTGTGCGAGTTCATGTAACCACACCACTTCCCAATGAACACGAACTGAGGATTATTCACAAACAAGGGACTAAAATCAACCCCTAATTATGCAAGTGATAAATCCTCACTCCAAAAAGGCAAGATATAACACTACAATCCACCTTTAACTTGACAACAGACTGACACTAATCACGATCATCCGCCATGGCTTTTGTCATATTTTCAACACTGCGCCCCAGGAATTTAACGAGCACCGGAACCCCTTCGCCCGTCACGGCGCTTATAGCGTGAACTTTCCCGCCACTTGCGGTGGAAATATCTTTTATAATTTTATCCATATCTTCGGGCAAAACCGCGTCTGACTTATTGACCACCACCACTTGGGGTTTTTCAAGAAATTCCTCCGAGTAAAGCTCTAGCTCTTTCATTATGGCCAGATAGTCGGGAACAGGGTCGCGCCCCTCCTCTGTCGAGGTAGGGTCTATGAGGTGCAAAAGAACCCTGTTCCGCTCCGCGTGCCGCAAAAACCTGTGGCCTATCCCGCGTCCATCGGCGGCCCCCTCTATAAGCCCCGGAATATCGGCCATTACGAACGTTTTATATTCAGCCCATCTCACAACGCCCAGGTTTGGCTTTAGAGTCGTAAACGGATAGTCCGCCACTTTTGGTTTCGCCGCCGATACGCGAGAGATGAGCGTAGACTTGCCTGCGTTGGGATATCCTATAACCCCTACGTCGGCAATCAGCTTTAGCTCAAGCAGAATTTCACGATATTCACCCGGCGTACCAGGGTTGGCCCGGCGCGGAGCCTGGTTGACAGACGATTTAAAACGGGTATTGCCCCATCCTCCGCTTCCCCCCTGCGCCGCGACGAAAGAGACACCGTGCTCGTTTAAATCGGCCAAAGTTTCACCCGTTTCGTTGTCTATAACAACCGTCCCGACCGGAACATGGAGAATAAGGTTTTCGCCCGACTTGCCGGTTCTGTTGTTCCTGCCGCCTATCTCACCGTCTTCGGCATTATGGTGTTGCTGATATCTGAAATCGAGGAGGGTTCCTAAATTATGGTCTGTTTCGAACACGACAGAGCCGCCATTGCCGCCGTCACCACCCCACGGGCCACCTTTTGCGATAAACTTCTCGCGACGAAAGCTTACAAGGCCGTTTCCGCCGTTACCGGCCTTGATCTTGATTTTCGCGCGATCAATAAAAGAGCCTTCGCCCATGATTTAAACTCCTAAAAAAACAGCCCTTCCGGATAACGCAGGAAGGACTAAGCTAAAGCTACTTTTATTTGTTGTCCACTCGCTGGAGCATGACAAGTATCTACAATCCCTGCTGGACAAGCTGGCGGATAAATGGCCAGACCTTTTCATAGTCCCACTTATGCGCGGCAAGCGACTCTTCAATAGAGCACAAATCACCCCTGCATCGAATTGTGGTAATACCAAGATCTCCCGCCTGACCTAAAAGGCTGATAGCGTCAGAATCGAACAAATCATAAAAATGACTATCACCTGGACCCATCAATCCTAAAATATTGCTTTTTTGAAGTTCCACAGGCAATTCAAGTTTTACAAGATCGTCCGATTGAGTATCCCAACCCGCTGTTGCGGCGGAGCGCAAAAGCTTTGTTGCCATCCCTTCCTTAACGGAACTTGGTTTGAGGTAGGCTTGAAATGGCAGGGTTGTTTTTCGATTAACAGTAAACAGGAATTCACATACCACATAAAGATCGTCACGCCGTCGCCTGTCTTTGGTATAAAAATATACGGTAACGTCTCCTGGCCCAAGTTTCATTGGCGCTCTGACGCTGTAGGTATATTCTGAATTATTTTCCAGCAGGCTGATTTTTTCGGCCAAAGCCTTTTTTTCTTCTTCGCAAGCGGTAAACCCTGCGTTAGCAAGAAACCTGTTTCGGTTCTTGTCTGTTTTGAAGTGTTTGAGCATGCTCCACACTATCAAGCCAACGATTGTGGCTACAAGCAGTGAAAGGCCCAGTAACTCAGCCTCTGACATTTTTTTTGCACCTTAACTGTCTATGAACAGACATTAAAGCGCTAGCCCGTTACAGGCTCTATCGAAATAAAACGCCTGTTGCGCTTACCGCCCTCATGAAAGTTGACCGACCCGTCTTTTAGGGCAAAAAGCGTGTGATCGTTACCCATTCCAACGTTAGTGCCCGGATAAAAACGGGTACCTCTCTGTCGTACGAGGATATTCCCGGCCTTTACTATTTGGCCTGCAAACCTTTTAACACCAAGGCGCCGACCCGCAGAATCGCGTCCGTTAGATGTACTGCCCTGTCCTTTTTTATGAGCCATTTCTCAATAACCTCCAGATACAGGCTAGCCTACGGAAGTAATCTCAAGGGTGGTAAGAGACTGCCTGTGGCCCGTCTTCACCCGTGAGTCTTTCCTGCGGCGATGTTTTAATATTATAATTTTCTCCCCTTTACCCTGGGAGACGATTTTTGCTTCAACCTTTTTACCTTCGAGAAGAGGCGTGCCTACCTCAGGGTCACCTTCACCGCCGGTCATAAGAACCTCGGCAAGCTCCACCGTGGAACCTACGTCGCCATCAAGTTTCTCGACATCTATAAGGTCGCCTTTTTCTACCTTGTACTGCTTCCCGCCTGTTTTTAAAACCGCGTACATTTATAAACCACCTTCTATAAAAAATCGACGACCACAAAGCAACAAAACCGGCCAAGCCAGCCGCTGTTACGCAAAGACCTAAAATTGGAAAAGAGAGATTATCGCAGAAAGCTGGGGCCCAATCAAGGGTTTTACAATTAAAAATTAAAAATCAGCCGCAACTACCCGAAAAGCCTTGATTTACACATGTTTAGCCATTATGCTTGTCCACCAATGACATTCATAAAACCAGCTTTCAACGTTTAGGGTAACGCAATGAAAAATTTAGCTTTAGCACTTACAGTCCTTTTTATGTGTGCGTTTGCCGGCCAAGCTGACGCCGAAAAAAAATGGAGTTTCGAGCTTGGCACCGGTGGCGCCTACAACTTTGATACAAATCTTGTGATCGACCCCGGCAATGGTGAGAAAAGGGAAGATTTCACCGCACAATACGACAACAGGCCGTTTGAAGACGCGTTTTATTATATGATGCGCGTTGGCATGTGGGGTGGCGATGGCAACGCGTGGGAGCTTGAACTTATCCATCACAAGCTCTACCTCACAAACCCGCCAGACTCGATTCAAAACATGCAGATGACCCACGGCTACAACCTGCTCACCATCAACCGCGCATGGATGATGGAAGGTGATTACATATTCCGCTTGGGTGCCGGCATCGTTTTGCCACATCTGGAAGGCTCAACCAAATCTGGCAGGGAATTTGAAGGCGAAGAGATATTTGGACAAGAGTTTGCCTTTGGCGGCCCAACGGTTCAAACTGCTGTAAGTAAAAGATTTTACATAACAAAAACCATTTTTGCAAACCTTGAGGGCAAGTTTACCGCTTCCTATGCCAAGTTCGACATGGAAGGCGGCGGCGAGGTGACAGCACCTAACATAGCCGCTCACGCAATACTCTCATTCGGTTTCGATTACGCAAGAGATTAGGAAGCGATAATGAAATTTTTTTATTCCGCACTGGTTTTGTGCATTGCGCTTGCCACTCCTGCGAGCGCCGAAAAAAAATGGAGCTTCGAGCTTGGTACCGGTGGCGCCTACAACTTTGATACAAATCTTGTGATCGACCCCGGCAATGGTGAGAAAAGGGAAGATTTCACCGCACAATACGACAACAGGCCCTTTGAAGACGCGCCATATTATATGATTCGTGTCGGCATGTGGGGCGGCGACGGCAACGCGTGGGAGCTTGAACTTATCCATCACAAGCTCTACCTCACAAACCCGCCAGACTCGATTCAAAACATGCAGATGACCCATGGCTACAACCTGATAACTATCAACCGTGCATGGATGATGGAAGGTGATTACATCTTCCGTTTGGGTGCAGGCGTCGTTATGCCGCATCTGGAGGGAATGACCCAATCAGGCCAGGAACTCATGGGTGAGCATTTTCTTGGTATGGATTTTTCGCTTGGAGGCCCAACGGTTCAGGCGACCATTGCCAAACGATTTTATATAACAAAGACGATTTTTGCGAATCTCGAAGGCAAATTCACTGCCTCCTACGCAAAAATCGAGCTGGAGGATGGCGGCGAGGTGACAGCACCTAACATAGCCGCTCACGCAATACTCTCATTCGGTTTCGATTACGCAAGAGATTAAAGCGCTTTTCACGATTGCTTTTTGCCCCGCGTTTTTTTACGAAGACGCGGGGTTTTTTTGTACACACCACCCGCCCCTGCGAACTCCAGTACATGCAATTTATAATCGCGTTTCGATTATAATAAAGGTGTGCCAGCTAACCTGCTGGTTATAGCTAACATTTATTATGGGTCGGCACAATATGACTTCATCACCGATTCTTGTTACGGGGGCCACGGGTTATGTTGGCGGGCGCGTTGCGCTACGCCTTATCGAGGAAGAATACAGAGTTCGCGTAACCGGCAGGTCACTTAAAAAACTTCAGGCAAGAGCTTGGGCCAACAACCTCAAAGTAGAGCTGATACCTTCAAACGCTCTCGATCTGGATTCGATGATACTGGTTGCCAAGGGATGTGAAGTCGCCTATTACCTTGTCCACTCTATTAACTCATCTACCAGCGACTTTGTTAAAACGGACAGGGAAGCCGCCAAGGTTATGGTAGAAACGGCCAAGCGCACGGGGTTAAAACGCATAATATATCTCGGTGGGCTGTGCGAAAAGCACTGCAATTTAAGCGAGCATCTGCAATCGCGAATTGAAGTGGCTGATATCCTCATGTCAGGTAGTGTTCCGGTTACATATTTTCGGGCCGCGACAATTTTAGGCTCCGGCAGTACGTCGTTCGAGATGCTCCGCTACCTTGTAGACCGTCTGCCGATCATGATTACGTCGAAACGGATTTTAACCCCCTCGCAACCTATCGCCATCCGCAACGTTCTCGTTTATCTCGTCGAGTGTATCAGGCATGAGGAGACCATCGGCAAAACCTACGACATCGGCGGCCCTGAAGTTATCACCTATCGCAACTTGATAGACATATACGCAGAGGAGGCAGGGCTACGCAAAAGACATGTGTTCACTACGCCTCTCATTACTCCCAAAATCGCGTCATTGATGATTCACTTCATCACGCCGATCCCCTCTTACATCGGAGCGCCGTTAACAAAAGGGTTAGGGGCCGAGATGATCGTGCGTGACGGACACAAGATACGCAATGTCATTCCGCAAAAACTTTTAACGCCGCGCGAGGCAATAAAGATGGCGTTAGAACGTATTGAGCAGAAAATTATAAAGTCGAGCTGGATGGACGCGGGAGCTTACAAACCGCCGGAGTGGGGGAGGTATAACGATGCACCATTCGCCGGCGGAACCATCAAGGAGAGCTGGTACAAAATGACGATGCGTGGAACGCCGGGCCAGGTGTGGCGGCCTATAAGCTGTATAGGGGGCAACACCGGGTGGTATTTTGCAAACTGGTTGTGGGGCTTGCGCGGGTTTATCGACCGGCTCGCGGGAGGCTATGGCACAAGGCGGGGCAGGCGGCACCCGACAGAAATAAAAACAGGCGACGCGCTTGACTGGTGGCGCGTTATAGACGCAGACCCGGGTAAACGATTATTGCTATTGGCAGAAATGAGAGCGCCGGGGGAAGCTACGCTTGAGTTCAGAATCAAGGAGTGTAGCGACGGCGTAACGGAACTTGTGCAAATAGCAAGTTTTTTGCCGCGAGGCGTTGCAGGGCTTTTGTATTGGTACGCGGTTTACCCGCTACACTATTTTATTTTTCGCGGAATGTTAAAAAACATCGCCCGCGCCGCCGACGCGGAGATTGTCGCAGGCCCGGATGAAATAAAACCGCCGCCGCACAGAAGAGGGTGAGTGGGGTTTTATAATTGCCATGCCACCCCTTACCGCCCGACAACCGCCATTCTGAGCCCGTTCGATTCACTTCGTTCACTCAGGACAGGCTCCGCGAAGAATTTCATAGAACGGAATAACCCGCCGGTCAGCCGCGAGACACACAAGGCTAAACCCCAAAAGTGCTGACAAAAGGAAAAACTGCGTATGTCAGGTTTTTTTACACCTGCTTAAATCATGCAATTTCCGTATAACACTCAGGTTATCAGCTTATTGTAGAACAACAAACCGTTTTCCTTTGCATATGGCAAAAACAGCTGTAAACTTTTTTTACAGTTGCTAAACGTGCCCGATCAGCCATAAGTCTTTATTATTCAGAAAGATGCGCAAACAGAGCTTTTTTTTCGAAAAACAGGCGTAAAATTTTTTTACAATTCAGCCGAGTTACACAACATAATGTTTTTTTAGTTATATCAGCAAGATCAATCTGTTACATGGTTTTCACGGCAAGGGCATGAATCTTGCCGGCATTTAGTAAGACTATGTTTACGCAATTTTATCAGCGCAAATATGCAGAGTAACCGCTCACAAGCGGAAATAAATGGACAAGGGGGATTGAGAGTAATGAAAAAGACAACCGTTGTATTTGCCGCGATGTTCACACTGTTCGTCGGCGCTCAAGAAGCGCAGGCCGTGTCGTACACTTACACCACGCTCGACGGCCCGGCTGGGGCTGTCTCTGCTAATCCACTTGCCATAAACAATTCCGGTCAGGTGGTAGGGCTCTATGATCGCGGCTCGGGAGGATGGTATGGATTCATCTACGACGGTGGCAGTTACACCACGCTCAACGGCCCGGCTGGGGCTGGCTCTGCTTATCCACTTGCCATAAACAATTCCGGTCAGGTGGTAGGGTACTATTATGACGGCTCGGGACAACATGGGTTCATCTACGACGGTAGCGGTTACACCACGCTCGACGCTGTCTCTGCTTATGCAAGTGCCATAAACGATTCCGGTCAGGTGGTAGGGTACTATGATAGCGCCTCGGGACGACGTGGGTTCATCTACGACGGTGGCAGTTACACCACGCTCGACGGCCCGGCTGGGGCTGTCTCTGCTTATGCAGGTGCCATAAACAATTCCGGTCAGGTGCTAGGGTACTATTATGACGGCTCGGGACAACATGGGTTCATCTACGACGGTAGCGGTTACACCACGCTCGACGGCCCGGCTGGGGCTGTCTCTGCTTATCCACTTGCCATAAACAATTCCGGTCAGGTGCTAGGGTACTATCGTGACGGCTCGGGAGAATATGGGTTCATCTACGACGGTAGCGGTTACACCACGCTCGACGGCCCGGCTGGGGCTGGCTCTGCTTATGTAGCAAAAGCCATAAACAATTCCGGTCAGGTGGTAGGGTTCTATCATAGCGGCTCGGGAGGATGGTATGGATTCATCTACGACGGTGGCAGTTACACCACGCTCGACGGCCCGGCTGGGGCTGGCTCTGCTTATACAAGTGCAAGTGCCATAAACGATTCCGGTCAAGTGGCCGGGAGCTACAATGACGGCTCGGGACTACATGGGTTCATCGCGACACCGGTCAATTCTGTTCCAGAGCCATCAACAATGCTTCTTCTCGGCTCCGGCCTTTTTGGTTTCGGTCTGTTCAGGAAAATGAGGGGAAAAGGATAGAAAAAACGTGATCCTTCACCGATGGCTCAGGATGACAATAGACGATAAGCACTGGGTTTATGGATGTAAGCTTTCTATCCCCCTCAAAAAACCTCCCGATCAAGGCTTCGATACTGCACAGCTTCGCCTATATGAAGCGCGGTGATGTTATCTGCTCCGTCAAGGTCGGCAATCGTCCTTGCAACCTTTATAGCCTTCTCATGCGCACGCGCCGATAACCCAAGCTTCTCCACCGCCGCTTTTAATATCGATTTCGACGCGGCATCCAGCGGACACATAGCCTTAATCATCTTCGCGCTCATCTGCGCGTTGTTATGTATCTTCTCGTTCGCAAAGCGAGCCATCTGTATTTTACGGGCCGCATTCACGCGCTCCCGTATTTTTTCCGACGGTTCCGCATCGTCGTCGGCCAGCAATTCCTTATATTTCACCGCAGGCGTTTCGATGTGAATATCTATCCTGTCCATAAGCGGGCCTGAGATTCTGCTCCTGTATTTGCGTATCATAAGCCCGGTGCAGGAGCATTCCTTCTCCTCGTCGGTGTAATATCCGCATGGGCAGGGGTTCATGGCGGCCGTTAGCATAAACCTTGACGGGAACGTAACCGACATGGCGGAGCGGCTTATAGTCACCTCGCCATCCTCCAGAGGTTGCCTTAACGCCTCCAACGCGTTACGCCGAAACTCCGGCAGTTCATCGAGGAACAAAACGCCGTTATGCGAGAGCGACACCTCACCCGGCGCAGGAACGCTACCACCGCCTATCAGCCCTGCGTCCGATATCGTGTGGTGGGGCGACCGGAAAGGACGACTCGTTAAAAGCGACGCGTTTTTGGAAAGTTTGCCTGATACAGAATGTATCCGCGTCGTCTCAAGCGACTCGTCAAAAGAGATGTCTGGCAATATGGTAGGCAACCTTTTAGCCATCATTGATTTACCAGAACCGGGCGGCCCTATCATAAGCGCGTTGTGCCCCCCTGCGGCAGATACTTCAAGCGCCCTTTTAACGTGCGTCTGGCCACGTACTTCGGAAAAGTCTATCCCGTCGCTATTATCCACGTGAAACATGCTCGCCGTGTCCACCCGTGTCGGCTCGATATCCTCGTCTCCGCAAAGATATTGAATCGCCTGAGGGAGCGAGGAGACCGCGATAACATCCACCCCGTCAACAACGGCCGCTTCGTTTGCATTCTCAGCCGGGACGATAATTTTGCCTATGCCACTCTCCTTCGCAAGGCAGGCCGCAGATAACGCGCCACGCACAGGCTTCACACGCCCGTCCAATGCAAGCTCGCCAAACATCATGGCGCTGTCCATAGCTCCGTTTTTCAGAATTCCGTCCGCTTTTAAAATTGCCATTGCGATAGGCAGGTCGAAAATGGCCCCTTCCTTGCGGATACCGGCGGGAGCGAGGTTTACCGTGATCTTTTTGATCGGCGCTTCAAAACCTGAGTTAGCCAGAGCCGATAAAACGCGGTTTTGCGACTCGCGAACTGCGGCGTCCGGCAGGCCTACCGTGGAATAAATAAACGCGCCGGGGCTCAAGTCGGCCTCTACCTCTACCATATACGCATCGATGCCGTATACGGCGGAACTTAACACTCTTGATACAGGCATATTAACCCCTCGTCGTTGCCAAAGAAGAAGCAATCGTAATTTCGGGTAAGAGAAAATGTCAAGAGGCTGTTGACTCAGTCATATTTTACGTCGATACTTAAAAGGTTATGAGCAAGTCAAAAACGCCTGTAATAGGCATCTCCGCAGACACCAACGAGGGGAAGGAAGGCGACCTTAAAGAATACGGTACCGACACTGTTTTCTGGCTTAAAAAGCATTATATAACCGCCATAGAAAAATCTGGCGGAATACCTGTTATCCTGCCAGTCGTAAAATCTCCCAAAGCTATGGCAGGCTATCTCGACCTTATCGACGGGCTTCTGCTCTCCGGCGGCTATTTTGATATAAGCCCAAAACTTTACGGTGAAAAGGCCATGCCGCAATGTGGCGCTTTAAAGCCTGACCGTACCTTAATGGAAATCGCCCTCTTCAAAAAAGCCCGCAAATTAAAAATGCCGATACTTGGAATATGCGGTGGATTGCAGGCTATAAACGTGGGGCTCGGCGGAACGCTGTATCAACACATACCGGCGCAGGTTGAAGACGCATTGCCACATGAACAAAAACCATTGCCATCAACAAAACCGAGCCACTATGTAAGCCTTGCGGAAAACTCCGAACTACGAAAAATTGCAGGCAGGACAAAAATAAAGGTAAATTCCACGCATCATCAGGGAATAAAAGATTTAGGCCGTGGCCTTGCGGCCTGTGCTACAGCCTCTGACGGAATTGTGGAGGGGGTTGAACTTAAAAAAAAGGACGGCGCTTTTATGGTCGGCGTTCAATGGCATCCTGAAGCACTTTTTAAAAACAGCTCATTTTCACAAAAGCTGTTCCGGCACTTTATTGCCGAAGCAAAAAAACAGAAATTCAAGCTCTATAGCAAGCTCTAACACGTCGCGTTCTGTCAGATTCCCTTCAAGTTTTTCATAATTCAAAAACTCTCCGATATAATAATTTTATCCGCAAGAGTATTTTATACGGTACGCTGAGAACTTAAATGGAGAAAGGGGCGCTAATTGGCGGATATCCTGCCTCGTAGCAGGCAGGTCATGAATAATACGGGTTAGGTATTTCTAAAAACTCTCTTATACGGGGGGGCAAAATGAAGGTATTCGTTACCGGTGCCACAGGTTTTGTAGGGCGGCATATTCTGGCCCGCTTGAAAGAAGCCGGGCATTTCGTTTCTGTTCTTGTGAGGCCCGGTTCGGAAAAGAAACTGCCTTTCATGGAAGGCTTGGGCCTTGTTACGGGCGATATAACAGACCCATCCGTGTGGGCGCAAAGCCTTAAGGGGGTGGATGCTGTCATACATCTGGTCGGCATTATCCGCGAGTTTCCAGCCTATGGGATAACTTTTGAAAAACTGCATTTTGAAGCAACGCGTTACATTGTGGAATCAGCCGAAACTGCGAACGTAAAACGCTTTATCCATATGAGTGCAAACGGCGCTCAGCCAAACGGAGTTTCTGAATACCAAACCACCAAATGGCGAGCCGAAAAGCTGGTCACGGAATCTTCCATGGCATGGACGATATTCCGCCCCTCGGTTATCTTTGGCAACGCAGGTGACGGGATGGAGTTTACAGCGGAAATTGCCAAGGTTATATCGATGGCTCCCATAATGCCTGTTTTTGGTGATGGAAAATATATACTGGAACCTGTAGCAGTCGAAGACGTGGCAAATTGTTTTGTGAGGGCGCTAACAAAATCGTCTGCCGGAAATAAAATTTTTCACTTGGGTTGCGGAACGCCTGTCACCTATAACGAAGTCGTCCAGATCATCGGCAAGGCCATAGGCAAGATTAAAACCAGTACCGTAAAAGTGCCGTTCGGACTTGTCAAACCCGTAGTAGCGACATTTGAAAAAATTAAAAAATTTCCGGTAACGGTGGATCAGTTGAACATACTAAAAGCCGGAAACATCTGCCCGGAACACGATTTTATGGATATGTTCAACATTGAGCCTGTAGAGTTTACCTACGGGAACCTTCGGCATTTAACACGGATCAAGAAAAAACGCCGAGGTTAAGTTTAGCTGTAAGCGCTTTTTCCGCTCGCCGCCAAAAGCCTTGCTTCTGCGCGGTTCAGCTCTTCCTCCGCCTTAGTGTAGCCTTCGTCTTCATATGAGAGACCCTCAAGGCTTTTTTCCGCTTGTTCCTTAGCCTTTTTTGCACGATCAACGTCGATATCGTCTTTACTCTCGCATGTGCGGGCTAAAACTATGACCCGTTCCTGTGTTACTTCAACGAAACCAGAGGAAACAGCAATAGAGCGCGGCATACCGCCCTCGTCATAGGAGATAACTCCCTCCCTCAAGCGCGTAAAAAAGGGGGCGTGCCCCGCCATGACGCCAAAATCGCCGTCAACTCCAGGGAGTGCCACAAGAGAAACGGTAGTATCCTCCACAAGCCCGGTAGGGCTGACCACCTGCAGGGTGAGCGAGTTTTCAGCCGATGATGTGTCCGCCATCGCCTAGTTACCTTTTTTCGATTTTTCGAAGCGCTCGTAAACCTCGTCCAAGGTTCCGGCCATATAAAACAGCTGTTCCGGTATCTCGTCGCACTCGCCGGCAATAAGCTTTTTAAAGCCTGCCACAGTATCTTTAATAGGCACATACTTGCCAGGCACCCCTGTAAACACCTCCGCCACAAAGAACGGCTGAGACAAGAACCTTTGAACCTTCCTTGCGCGGGCAACGGTAATTTTATCGTCTTCAGACAACTCTTCCATGCCAAGGATGGCGATGATGTCTTGAAGTTCTTTATATCTTTGCAATATCCCCTGCGTTCCACGAGCCACGTCGTAGTGCTCCTGCCCGATAACGGCAGGGTCCAAAATGCGGGAGGTGGAATCCAGCGGATCGACAGCCGGATAAATACCAAGCTCCGAAATTTTACGCGACAGAACCGTCGTAGCGTCCAGATGGGCAAACGTCGTAGC
>JAJRTC010000052.1 GCA_024278445.1 Nitrospirota bacterium | reverse complement strand
CTTGTTTATCTCCTTTAGAACGTCAGCCAACGACCACGCCTTGCCCACGAAGAGGCCGTCATGTTTTATCCCCTCGACTTCGGTGGCAAGCTTGTCCATATGTTTTAGCAACGCAGGGTCGTAAAGGCCGTTCTCGTGGCCCGTGTCCAGAATCATTTCAAGTGAGACCGTGCCTTTTAGCTCCTTGTCTATAAGCTGTGTAGCAGACTTAACCGGCATACTATCCGGCAACCAGACCATAGGGTTATGTGAGAACCTGACGTTTAGCAAAAACAGGATAGACACGGCAACAAGAACGGCATTTGCCGAAAGGATTTTTTTAGGATGCCCCGTGGCAAAATCTGCAACGAGAACAAGAAGCTTATCCATCTTTGCGTGTTTTGCTTTATCCTGTTCCCCCTCTTTCGCTTTTATAGGGACTATGGCGATAAGCGCCGGAAGCAAAACGATCGTATATAAAAGCGCAAGCATAACGCCAAGACTCGCAAACTGGCCAAGGTCCGCGATAGGGGCGACTGCGGCCGTTGAAAACGAGCCTAACCCCACCGCCGTGGTCAGGCTGGTCATCGTAATGGCGAGCCCGGAATGCCCCATTGTGTGGACTATGGCTTCCTCCTTGTTGTCACCCTTCTGAAGGCGGTGGTAGAAAATCGCCAAAACATGCACTGCATCACACACGCCAACCGCAAGGATAAAAGAGGGCAAGATCTGCGTCGGCAGTTTTATCGGAACGCCAAACAGGGCCATGAACCCGACAGTTGAAAGTAATGACAAGATAACCACGACAAGCGGCATAAAGACGCCAGATATGCGACGAAACATGAAATATAAGGCGAAAGCTATCATCAAGGTAGCCATCAGCATGAACTTGCGCATATCCTTCATCATGGCGCTTTTCAGATCATTGGTAAAAACAGGACTCCCGGCGACTTTTACGGGGAAATCATAACCTTCATACTTTGCCACAACCTTGCGGACGGCATTCACCACCTCGCTGTTTTCGGCATCGGTTATGAATTTGCGCTCCAGCGGCACTTTGTCAGAAACCGCCTCGTCTTCAAATCCTGCCAACGCATCCGTCTCAACGCCTATAGATGAGTATGCGTTTGTTTTTATAATGACCGTCGTAAATTTTCCGTCTTCCGAGATAAGCGTATTTTTGTATATCGGGTTTCCCAACACCCGTTTTTTCAGCACCGCAAGATCCTGCTCGTTTTGAGGGAAGTTTTCAAGAAGGTCTTCCACGATAAGCTCGTCCGCTTCACCTCTCGTGTTCCTTGCGTTAACAAGGCTTGTTATATCGTCAAGATATGGAACCGTGTCTTCCAGTTCCTTATGAAAGTTGCGTAACTTCGAGAGGAAGCCGATATTGAAAACGTCGTCGGGTTTGATCGCGATAATGATTACCTCGTCGCGGCCAAACTGGTCGCGAAACTGGTTATACGCCGTTATGGCGGGATCATTTTCGTGCAGGAAACCTTCCGTGGAGGTGTCTAACGTTATTTTGGGAAGGTTTGAGACTATCGAGCCTATTAACACCAGCATAATAAAAAGCGTTAAATAGCTATGCCTGTATATAAGACGGGTGAAAGACTCAAAAGAATTTTCAATCCGCTTGCGAAGGTCGTCCATATATCTAAACCTGCTTTCTGCTCTTAAGACCGTTAATAAGCGTTTCGGCTACATATTCGCCAACGCTTTCCCAAGACTCGTCAATAAACGGATCACCGGTAAGCGCTCCGCTAGACTCGCCCTGTTGTATTACTAATTTCTTCATCGCACAAAAATTTAACGCACCAACTATCATAAGATGCGTAACAAGTATGTTTGGCTTCACAAAAACGCCATCTTTTTCCCCTTTATCCAGGATAGAGTGGAGAATGGCGACGATTCTGGACATCGCTAAAAAAACATCTTTCGGCAGGTTTTGGCCGCCGCTTGCGATCTCCCGCAACATGGTTGGAGCAGAAAACTGTGACGACATGATATTTTTTGCGATCGTCGTCACCAGCGTTTTTAATTTTTCATCCGGCGCGACAGCCTTATCGACGTTGTCCGATAGTTCAGCTTCCATATTTTTAAAGATTTTAAGAAGCGCTGATTCATAAAGAGCCGCCTTGTCGCCAATATGGTAATAAAGAGTTGCCTTGTTCACACAGGCTCGGCGGGCAATCTCGTCTACCCTTGCTCCTTCATATCCTTTTTCGGCAAACTCCTCTGATGCGGCTTTTATTATTCTGGCGTAGTTGTCGTCCGGCTTTTTTTTCGTCTCGGTAGTCATCGGCACGTCACACTTAACCAACCATTCAGTTTAACCATTTGGTTGAACTGTAGGCAATTATGCGAAGCACGTCAACTCTGCAACTTAAACCATGTAAATTCAGCTAGTTTCCTTTTCCTGCATAAACAAAAGTTCCATCTTTACAAGAGCGCTGTTAACATGGCTAAAAACAAAATAGATATCAACAGCCCGTTACAAACGGATTTTTACAAAAAAGCAAAAACATGAATCTGCCTTCAAAATCAATCCGCAGGATCCTCGTCCTGCGCTACCGCTCCATAGGCGACATACTGTTGTCAAACCCCTCACTTAAAGCATTGCGGGAAAATTTTCCTAACGCGACCATCGATATTTTGGTAGACGATTCTTTTGAAGAGATCGTGCGCAACAACCCAAACGTAGACAACGTAATCCTTCATAAAAGAAAGGTTACAGGGTCACGACTAATGGAAGACCTGGCCCTTATAAAAAAACTTAGGGCAGAAAAATATGACATAGCGGTCGATCTTCACGCCGGCCCCAGAAGCGCATGGGGCACACTTCTCTCTGGCATAAAAATCCGCGTGGGGCATCATTTTTCGTTCCGCAACAGGTTTTGCTACAACATGAAAGCCGAGACTCCGGAGCCAGACGACCACACATGGAGAGTGCAATATAAAGTCGTCCGTCCGCTTGGAATAGAATGGCCCGCAAAGCCATCATTCCATTTGACGGTAACCGAGGATAGCAAAAACGCGATGAGGGCCCGGTTGGAAAAAGCCGGGCTAATGTTCGACAGGCCGATGGTTCTTTTACACCCCGGCGCGAGAGTACAATTTAAAAAGTGGCCCGCAAAAAACATGGGGCAACTCGCCCGCTGGATGGTGGACGAGCGCAACTCAGCCGTTATCCTTGCAGGTTCCGGGGCAGACGAAGAAGAGATTGAAGCCATACGCAAGGCGGCAGGATATGCCCTGCCCGCTTTTACCGATCTATCTTTAGGCGAGCTTTCGGCACTAATAAAAATAAGTAACCTCGTGGTGTGCAACGACTCAGGGCCAATGCATATGGCAGGCGTGTTGAACACACCAACGATATCCCTGTTCGGCCCGTCCGACCCTGCGATATGGGGCCCTATTGGCGAGAAAAATTTTTCTATAACATGTTCGCCACCTATGGATTGCATGCCATGCTTCCAAAAAGGGTGCCCCCACGAAGGGGATCATTGCATGACAAGAATTGAAGTTAGCAACGTTAAAAGAGCCGTGGACAGGCTTAAAATCCTGCAAAAACCGCGAGAATAACTGCGAGAAACAGAACAGAACCGACGGTTGAAACCTTTATAGCCTCTGGCAGGGTTTTGCAAGTTATTGCGTTAAACGATACTCCCTTAACCGGAGCGACCGTCTTGACACCGTCATACGATCGCCCGCCACCTAAAGCAATTCCAAGTGCGCCTGCCATACCAGCTTCAACCAGGCCTGAGTTTGGGCTTTCACTTTTTGCGCCATCAAGAACGATAGTCCAGAACGTACGTTTTGCACACTTTCCAAGCAAGAAAGCCGCAACAACAAACATAAAAGCCGTTATTCTTGCCGGAACATAATTAGCGATATCGTCGAGCCTTGCCGCCGCCCAACCGAAGTGAATATATTTTTCATTTTTATACCCAAACATGGAATCCATCGTGTTAACGGCCTTATATGCCATCGCCCCGACCGGGCCTGCGATAATCGCATAAAAAATCGGCGCGGTGACGCCATCCACCGTGCTCTCGGCAACGCTCTCCACACATGCCGTAACGATATCTTTTTCATCCATGTTTACAGTGTCCCGCCCAACGATCATCCCTACTTTTTGTTTTGCGAGTGCCACGTCACCCACTGCAAGCGCCTCATACACGGCCATTGCGTGATCTGCCAAACTTTTTAAGGCAAAAGAGAGATAAATGATAAAAAGGGAAACAACAGCCCCTGAAAATTCACTGATGGAGGATGCGATATTTATAAGTAACGTTGTGAAGGAAACAACCGCTATCAGGACAATACCTACAGCCACGATACCTGCTATTTGAGAGTTGCAAAAAACACTTCTCGTTTTATTCTCGGCTAAAAGAGCGAGGCGGGCGATAAGGCTAACAGGGTGAAATTTTGTTACAGGGTCGCCCAGGTAAAGATCAATGGCGAAGGCCGTTAATATTTGAACTTCGGCGTTCACTTTATTTTCAGCAGACTGTAAATGGCGTTCATGTCAACAGATTCGCGTACTACATCGGCGAGCCTGTCCAACGCGCCCTCGACATCATACACAACCTGAACATCATTTTTAGGTTCAAGCCCTTTTTGTTTGCGAAAGCCGTCTATAAACCAGCGTCGAAACATATCGTCGTCAAACAGCCCATGCAGATACGTCCCCCACACGCGCCCGTCGCTAGAGGAGAAGCCAATAGCCTCACCACCGGCCTCAAGCGCTACGTCTGCACCGTCAAACGCTGAAACGCCGTGGTGAATCTCGTACCCTTCAATAGAGAGCTGTGACTTCTTATGCGTGGCCCTCACCCTTTTTAAAGTTTTATTTTCCATGATCTGCGTTGTAATCGGAATAAGGCCTAAGCCCGGAACATGTTTTTTATCCGATTCAACACCGTGCGGATCACATATCTGCTCGCCCAACATCTGAAGCCCACCACAAATCCCAACAACCTGCGTCCTGCCAATTTTTAAAAGCTCGGCTATTTTTTGCGCCATACCGTTTTGCCGCAGATGTTCCAAGTCTGCCACACTGTTTTTACTGCCAGGGATAATAACGAGGTCTGGCACACCAAAATCTTCCGGTTTTCGCGCTACGCGCACCGTTACGTCTGGCTCCATATATAACGGGTCGAAATCCGTTGTGTTGGAAGGATGGCGCAGGGAGACAAGAACTATATCCACACAATCTGCAACATCGCTTGAATAACTATTGCCTAACGCATAGGCCATATCTTCTTCAGGGAGGCCCAAGTCGTGAATATAAGGAATATTGCCCAACACGGGTTTACCTGTGCGACATAACGTATAATCGAAAGCGTCTTTTAAAAGTGAAGCGTCGCCCCGAAATTTGTTAACTATGAACCCTGCTACAAGTTTTCTCTCCCATTGCTCAAGAGTCTCCATCGTGCCAATAAATGACGCAAAAACCCCTCCCCTATCGATATCACCTACGATTAACGTTTTCGCATCCGCATGTTTTGCCATTCTCATGTTCACGATATCGTGCCCCTTAAGATTAACCTCGGCGGGGCTTCCTGCGCCTTCTAAAACTATCGCGTCATGCTCGCTTGCCAACGAGTCGTAATCTTCCTTCACAAGAGCAAAAGTATCCTTTTTGTGAAGGATATACTCTTTTACATCCATATGGCTAACAGGCTCGCCACGCACGATAATCTGCGCCATCGTGTCTGCCGAAGGTTTAATCAAGACGGGGTTCATTCGGACGTCAGGTTCTTTACCACAGGCCTGCGCCTGTGTCGCCTGCGCCCTTCCTATCTCTTTTCCGTCCAGTGTTACATATGAGTTCAACGACATGTTCTGCGCCTTAAATGGCGCCACGTTAATTCCATCCTTTTTCATTATTCGGCAAAATGCCGCAGTTATAACGCTTTTACCAGCGTTTGAACATGTTCCCTGAATCATTAACGCAGGTTTACGCGCTACGGTAAAACGTGCCTTGGGCGGTATTCCGCTTAACGCATTTTTTAGAACTTCAACAAGTTTGTTGTTCTCATCAGGGGTTTTTACGGCAACACGAAAATAGCTGTCGTCAAGCCCTTCAAAATCGCCACAAACACGAATGGCGATTCCATCTTTTAACGCTCTTTTATAAAGCTGGTTGGCGTTTGGGGCGCTCTGTGTAATTTTAGCGAGCAAAAAATTGGCAGAACTATCAAACACTTTTAAGGCAGGGATATCAGCCAACTTCTCGCGCAACTCGCAACGCCACTCTTTAACCTGCTTTGCCGTTCTGCACGTGAAGTCATCATCGTCAAAAGTTTTTGCGCCAACAACCTGCGCCAATGAACTAACAGACCATGGGAGAATATGCCGGTTTATTTGTTCCGCCATCGCTTGTCCCGCGACTAAAAACCCAAGCCTTACACCAGCCATGGCATAAAGTTTTGTCATCGAAACCACGACGATGACATTTTCGGGGCGGTTATTTATAAGGCTCTCAAAGTTTTCAACAAATCCGCCAAACGATTCATCGATGATAAAAGTCGTATTTTCACAACCTTGCGCTAAATTTCGCAAAGAGTCAGCGTCAAGCAAAACACCTGTCGGGTTATTTGGCCTTCCAATAAAAACAGCTTCGCCACCTTCAAGTTTTTCGCCAAGTTTTTGCAGGTTAACGTTAAAGTTTTCAGCTTCTGTCGTGCAGAAATGCTCGACATCAACACCAGCCAACATTAAGGCGTTCTCCTACTCAACATATGCGGGAGCGACAATAACCGCTCTTTTCAAACCAAGCGCCCTCGGAATAGCATGCAAAAGTTCCGTTG
>JAJRTC010000051.1 GCA_024278445.1 Nitrospirota bacterium | reverse complement strand
TCACTTCTCAATGACTGGTAGACGTCACACCTTGTCATCCTGAACCGAAGGTGAAGGATCTCGTTTTTACATGGGATTGCCGCGTCGGCTTATAGCCTCCTCGCAATGACGCCAAGTAGACCTGTGTCGCCGTAATTTCAGGTAAGCTCCGTATATTGCGAGGCCAATTCGCAGCCTCTTTTTCCATTCTGTAAATGCAAGTTGTGATCATTGCAGTTTAACGCCTGATCTGTAAGCTAGCGCACCGAACCCTGCTTTATAATGTCTTCTATAATCTTGCCGGCGACCTTCTCGCCCGATACATTATATTCGCCCCTTTCGATCTGGTCTTTTAAGGCTTCAACCTTTTCTTTTCTCGTTTCCGGGGCGACGCGAACTTGTTTTGAGACTTTGGCCGCCTCTTGAGCCATTCCCGAAACGGATACAGTCTCGGCGGTTTTCGCACTTCCGGCGGTTTCCGGCTTTGGTGCGGCTTTGGCTGTTTTTTGGGCTTCCTGGCCCTGTCTTCTTACTTCGTCAACCTTGGCGTTGCTTAAGTTAGGGTCGCTTCCAAATATTTTCATCGTCCAAATCTCCAAAATTCACGCAAGAGAACCTTTTTATGGTTTCCTGACTAATATATCGGATAGACATGTTGAAACCTTTAGTCTTTTGCTGAAATGTAATGCGTTGTTTTGTCTATCATTGTGAAATTTTATTTTTTCAAAAGGATAAACCGTTCGATTATCGCATTCTATCCATTAGTTCCTGCTCTCTTTTCTCGTATTCCTTAATATCTTTTCGGTATATCGCCTGAGCATCTTTAAACATTTCTTCTTGCGACGGGTTCATGAAAAGATGATGCTTATAGCCCAGTTCCTCTAATGCAATGGCTTTTGAAAGAAATATGTCGCAATGAGGGCAGGTGTTCCCGCAACAGTTGTCTATCTCCTCTTTTGAGACCCCTAGATAGTTTGCTACTTCCTGTGAAATTTGCGCCTCGGTTTCAGGCTGGAGATCTTTACTTTTGTCCTGATTTTCAGTGCGCTCCCTGGCTTTTTTGTTAGCCTCATCCCGCATACGCGAAAAAATATCGTTCATGGTTTTTGCTCCTGTGAGAATCAGTATAAGGCATTTTTTGTCCATTATATAACGTGGTGAAATCTGCAGTTTGGCTATAATGGTTCAGGCTACTCGAAATTAAAACTGTTAAAGAGGGGGTTCATGCCTGAAATCACTGCTGAAGTCGACGGTCACAAGCTTCATGAAGGTGAGGAGATAAAATACTCCACATGCTACATGTGCGCTTGTCGTTGCGGTATCAAGGTTACGCTTAAAAATGGCAAAATCCGCTATATTCAGGGTAACCCCACCCATCCTACCAACAAGGGGGTATTGTGCGCCAAAGGCTCTGCCGGAGTGATGAAACAACTGTCTCCTGCCCGTATTACCTCCCCGTTACTTCGCAAGGAAGGGAGTGAGAGGGGTGATTCCGCGTTTGAGGAAATATCGTGGGAGCGTGCGTACAATATTCTTGAGAAAAGGCTTCGTAAAATACGTGAGACCGACCCTAAAAAACTTGCGTTCTTTACCGGGCGCGATCAGATGCAGGCGCTAACAAGCTATTGGGCCAAGCAGTTCGGCACGCCAAACTATGCCGCTCATGGCGGTTTATGTTCTGTGAACATGGCGACCGGGATGATCTACTCCATTGGGGGGAGTTCCTGGGAGTTCGGCGGTGTGGATTGGGAGAGGAGCCGCTATGTCTTGTTGTTCGGAGTGGCCGAAGATCACGACTCCAATCCGTTAAAACTTGGTATCTCAAAACTGAAAGACCGTGGTGGCAAGTTGGTGGCTATAAACCCTGTCCGTTCAGGTTACGGTGCCGTGGCGGACGAGTGGGTTCCTGTGCGGCCTGGCACGGATGGAGCCCTTATCATGGGCATGGCGCACGTTCTGCTTGAGAATAACCTTTTCGACCGGGAGTTTCTACTAACCAGAACTAACGCACCACAACTTGTTGTTATGGACGAGGGTGGCGAGGATGAAGGGCTTTTCTGGCAGGAGGGAGAATTCAAGGATGACGATTACAACGTAAACTATGTCTGGGATCTTGAGACGAACTCTCCGAAACCTTTTGGCGAAGAAGGTGTGAAACCTGCACTTGATGGTGAGTTTACCACTCCTGACGGGAAAAAAGTTAAAACCGCTTTCAGGCTTTTAAAAGATCGCTTGTCGTCCGGTTATGATCTGGATGAGGTTTCGAAGATCACCTCTGTTCCGGCGGAGCAGATAGAGCGGATAGCCTTAGAAGCCGGGGTTATCGCAAGAGACGAGACTGTGACCTTGCCCATAGAGTGGACAGACGCATGGGGTGTTCATCATAAAACCGTTACAGGCAATCCCGTTAGCATTCACGCCATGCGCGGATTGGCGGCGCATTCCAACGGGTTTCAGACTGTTAGGGCGTTATCTGTTCTTATGATGTTGCTCGGTATTATTGACAGGCCCGGAGGGTTCCGTCACAAACCTCCTTTTCCTAAACCTGTTCCGCCATGTCCTAAACCGATAGACGACCCTAAACTTATAAAACCGAACACGCCACTGCCGAACCCTGAGCTTGGTTTCCCGTCCAATCCTGAAAACCTGATGGTAGATGAAAATGGCGGCCCTGTTCGTATAGATAAAGCGTTTAGCTGGGAGTTCCCGATCACGGCGCACGGGATGATGCACAATGTTATCACCAACGCGCATAACGCCGACCCATACAAAATAGACACACTTGTTTTCTTCATGGCTAACATGGCGTGGAACTCGTCTATGAACACAAGCTCCATGATAGAAATGTTAAAGGCGAAAGAGGAAGATGGTACACACAAAATACCGTTCATCGTGGTGTCGGACGCGTTTTATTCTGAGCAGGTGGCTTATTCTGACCTTGTTCTGCCGGATACGACATATCTTGAACGTTACGACGCTATCTCGCTTCTCGACAGGCCCATCTGTGAGTTTGACGCGGCGGTAGATGCCATACGCCAGCCGATTATCGACCCGCCGGATAAATGCGAGCC
>JAJRTC010000050.1 GCA_024278445.1 Nitrospirota bacterium | reverse complement strand
TGTGCTTGATTCCAGCACACCGGAGGTGCAAGATGCGAATGCCAAACGTATAATATCTTCGTGGGAATCGGTACGCCACTGGCGCTTTGATCCCGCCACCGGTCTCACAGAAAAGCTATATGAAGGGATTATGTCTCTTGACACAACTTACTGCTCTTTCTGTGCTGACGACGATGTTATTATAATACCGGCATTGTCTGCCTGCTTGGAGTACCTGCGAGCGCATCCTGATTACACTACGGCTCAAGGTTACTACTTCTCTTTTTATCTTACGGAAGAAGATAGCCGTTGCAACGTTCAAATACCGTCACTACTATATTTCACTCCCTCGCTTGAGGCGCCATCTCCAGACGCCCGCTTGGTCGAATTTATAAGCAGATACCAGCCAATCTTTTACGGTACACACAGGACAGCAGAATTGAAACAGTGTTACCGCTCGGTCAGGGATGTGAAAGGTTTTCTTTTTGAAGAATTCCTTCCAGCGTGTGAACTGGTAATCGCTGGTAAAATAGCGCGTATTCCCCTCCTCTATTACGGCAGAAATGTTGGCAATGATTTTGCCGATCTTAAAAACCCGCGCAATTTCACAGGTCACCCTGTGCATTGGTTTATAGAAGATCCGGAGACTCTTTTCTCTGCGTTTGTAAAATACCGTGAAGTAATGATACGGGCGTTGCAACAAAAAATGGAAAACCCTCCATCTGAAAAACAATTGCGGAAAGGTTTAAACCTCCTGCATATGGGATATCTGGCTCATGGAATCGATCCTGAGATCGCCTATAGCTGGGCTAAGGATATATTTAGCGATAAATTCAGGTCACCTGAAGCGGAATTTTACACAGCCACCGTAAGTTCCCCAAACAGTATTACTGTAAATTACGAAGCAGAGGGGGGGAGTGAGCGAAGTTATATTTTCTCCGGCAGTTTTTTGAGGCATACGCGTGTGGGAACGGACGAAGAGCCGATAGTTTTACCGGAAGACGCGCGCAACCTTTTAACTCACCTTGCCCACTATTAATAATTGGAGTTGGATGGTGTCAGGTTTAACACGCTCTAGATAGCTGTCTGTTTGCTGTTTCGCTCAAGAATTATTTCACGTTCGATTTGGCGATATTCCTCGGTTTCCTTGAACAGTGAAAAGAAATGAGTTTGATAGTTATCGTATGTCAGTAAGGGAACACACTCTTTGCATTGAGGCAAGTGCCGCTCACGCCGTAAGCGAAGAAACTTTTTGCCAAACCAGACCGATTCGAATGACTCTTTGTAAACATTACCCATTATTTTTTTACCGGCGTAACAGCAAGCGATGACATCACCTGAAACAGAAATTAACATTTCCGTTTCAGGGTAGGGGCAAGCCTCCAAACCGCGTGGATGTTCTTCAAAAAATTTTCTTCCGTAAACCAGCACACCAAGTTTGTTGCCTACATCAATAGCCTCGTCCAAAAGAGCGTTGGCTTCTTCCTTCACATTAAATAATCCCATTGAAAGTTGATGTGGCTTGCTGATCTGAAACTGGTTAAAAGAGACGTTATTAACGCCGATTTCCTTCGCCTGGCGAACAAAGTCTGGCATCTCACGATAGTTGTGGGCTCCTACAGCAAACGCCGTTTGCACTTTGGAGCGGTCGTCTGCCGACAAAGCCTCCATAAAATGTTTAATGTGCGCTTTTGTAACTTTAAGGTTTCCCTTCATATATTTCCTGTACGATTCCTCCGATGACGAGTTCAACGAAATGGTCATCTTATAAAGTTTACCGGCTAACAGCGTTGCCATTTTTTCAGAGAGTGTAGCGCCATTGGTGAAAAGCTGGATAAGATTTTTCCTTGGATTCAGCTTGTAGATGATGCGTAGCGCCTCTTCAAAATGAGGATAAATCGTCGGTTCACCGTAACCTCCCAATGAAATAACGCGGGCGTAGCGGATGCCGCTGGCTATCTTGTAGATATTTTCCAGCGGAAGGTGCGGCCCTGTAAAATCTGTTTTTACACAGAAGTTGCAACGCAGGTTACATGTAAGAGTAAAATCGAGCCCAACCAGCTTTGGGTAAAGAGCCTGGGGAAAAAAGCGATAGAAAAAACGTGGATGACGTTTCATAAAGGGAAGCGCCACGGAAAACCACTCTGCCGTCTCACGCTGAAAAAGTGTGTTTATCCTGATATGCTCAGCTGGCGTAGCACCATCAAGTCCGATAACATTACGAGCTTTTGAAAGTAGCCCGAGAAGTTCTATATGATGATAGCCGAGTTTTCCTTGATTGTTATAGGGAATGATGAAAGCATCCGCCTGGAGTGTCCTAAGACGGTGCAGTAATAATGGTGAGAGTTTCCATAGCCTGAAAGATCCGGATGGCAGATAGATCGGGTTGCAGGGGCCGAACAATCTTTTAAGCTCTGCATGAGATGTATTTTGTGGTTCAAGAATGGTGATCGACTCCGGCGCCATCCCCTGGCGTTTCAGGGAGTCTATGATTTGCATAACAATCACTGGTCGCGCGGAGCGGAAAATTATAACTCGTTTCCAGGTGCTAGGGGCTATCGGTTTTTTCTGGAGCCTGCCTATCATACTATGCTCTTAGTTTCATGTTGCCGTTTATCTGGCGGAATAACGGTTAGTGTAATATCGCAATTGCCAACTCTAACAGTGTCTCTGTAGTAAATAAAATCTCTTCTGTAAACAAGCTCTCTCTCCCTGAGCTGTTGAAAAATAGTTTCCTTTCCCGGTTGGGAGGCTACGATGACAAGATCACAATCCCATGTCGCCGGATCGTCAGGATGCAAAACAGGAGCGCCATTAAAGGAGAGCCCCTGCTTGGCTCTATCGTTTTCTATATAATGAGAGATCGTCCATCCGCAACGGGAGGTCAGGTTGCCTGTTTCACGTCCGCCAGACCCGGCTCCGAAAACAGCAACGCGCCGCACATGGTCAAAAACCGGAACCTTTACTTTTTGAGGGAATATATCGGGATAGAGACGCCGGGTATAGATATTAACCAGCATTTCGCGTGCCTGCCGGGAAACCGCTTTTACCTTGCGCTCTGCCTCATCCCACTCTTGCGTGAGATCGGAGTAGTGTATAAAAACACTTCTGCGGAAAAATACCCTGTGACGGCGATTCCTCCCGCTACGGATATTGACGGCGCAATCGTATAGATTGAATTTGCGACTCCCGGACATCCCATATTTAAAATCACCTGTAGTCATCTCGAAGGCGGTCATTTCATCAGAATCTGTCACCATATAAAAATCAGTAAAGCTTGGGCATGCTTTTAGAATGTAGTCGTCATCCATGCTCCTTACAGGTAGCGTGGTTTTGTCGACCGGGTTCATATATAAAGGATGCATACTTAAACATCGCGCTATCAGCCCCTCTTTGCCCACAGACCAAAAATAGTGGGAAGGGCATTCGTTATGCTCTTCTGAATCGACAAAATAGGTGTTCATGATCGGGTGAAGTGATTGAAGACCGAGGGCGACCATCTCTCTTGCGGGAGCCAACATGGTGTTGTCGTCTTTACGAAACAGTTCCCTGAAACGTGGTTCAAACAACTCTTTATGCACCCTGATTCCGAGTAGCGCTACAACTCGTGCCCCGGCGAGAGCGTGTTCCCATGCATTACGAAACGATCCTTCAGAGTAGACCTGGTCAGCAGGCAAAACAAAAAAACTGGCTCCTTGCTCGTTGGCGCGTCGCATGGCTACGCGATGGCACTTTGTCATAAGCGACATGTTGTATTCGTGATTCTCGTTTGAGCCGCCCAATTTGTCTATCTCTGTAATCCGAATTGGCATTATCTTCTTAATCGCGAGAAAAGAAGAATGTGCAACTATTTGTGGAATGTCTTCCGCCGAGCTATAGAGATCAAAAAGACACCCGGTCTTGCCATCAAAACATCCCAAATTTCCTTCTGTCAGGTGGTTTGGCAAGACGGTGTTAAGGTAGGTGTCGGTATAATCCTTCCCCCATACGGCGGTAATAAAATGCACTTTCATGGCCTGATCTATTTCATCTCTTTACGGCCAGCGCTCAGGTTGGTCGCGCCGGGAAATAACTGCCACTCCACAATAATCATACCCGCTTTGTGTCTTCAACCACGATGGCCGAGTAAAAATGACTAAACACAAGGCCGCTTAGTGGAAAGCCAAGCTGTGCAACCTTCTTGAGGAAGTCGTTGTACATTTTTTCGTAAGCAGGTAAGTAGGAGGCATAGCAAACGTTGAAATGCTGTTCTGCCATTTTCTCCAGTTCATCAGGAGATGAGCCCGCCTCGGCGCGAATGAGAATTTCCATAAAATAATCACAATTAAGATTGCCAATTTCTTTTTTCAACTCATTATAATGCGCTTGCAGTTGGAGATAGTCGTCGTTCATCGCTTCGAGAATCTCCTGGTTCATGGGGTTTGTCATCCTTGCTATGATGTTGCCTAAATTGACCTGGAGTGAATTGACTCTTCTCGCTGAATCAAACCGGCCATGCACATTGGCCCAGTGGCTTCCCAGAGTATGCGCCAATGGATCTGTGAAGGTATATTTGGGGGGGTCCCAATAGTTATCCGATTCAATAACTCGTCCATCCTGTTTCAGGCTGTGATAGAGAGTGGAGCCTGGAACAAGCATCAAAACATTGCCGATATGCATCAGGTTGTCACCCAGGTTGAAAGTGCGAAGAAACGAGATATTCTCACGCATGGTTTCTTTGGTCGAGTTTGGCCCGATCATAATAAAACCGACCAGCACATAGAAGAGGTCAAGCTCTTGCAAAATGGAGAAGGTGCGTATGTTGTCTTTACTGGTAGCTTTTTTTTCGTAAAAAGCCAGCTCATAGTCAGACCCTGCTTCAGCTCCAGGAATAAGCACATCGATGCCGGCTCTTTTGTATAACCGTAAGAGTTCAATATCTTCATCAGAGGTCATTGAATCACACCGGAGATATATCTTAAGGGAGAGAGGAATTTTTCGTCGGATGATCTCTTCACAAATTTCCCTGCTTCGAACTTTGCCAAGTGTGCCTGGGTCTTCAAAAGAACTGTCGGAAAAGTTAAAAACCTTGGCACCGAAATCACGATTCAACCATTCTAATTCGTCCACAACATTAGAGGGAGATCGACCTCGCCATCGCCTCGTTTTGGTGGCCCGGTT
>JAJRTC010000049.1 GCA_024278445.1 Nitrospirota bacterium | reverse complement strand
GGCCGGTATCAAATCATCATTTTCATCCTTTATGCGGGCCAAAAGCTCATAATGCAATATCTGCCCGTCCGCCAGCATTTTTACAGGCTGGAAATGAAAGACAAAACCATGCGCGTCAATTGCATTTTGAATCATCTCCTTTATTTGCGTAGCACCGCGCACTTGCACGTTTCCAGAAACTCCGGTATCTGAAAAACTACAGGCAGTTTGTCCGCTACGTTGCGCCGATCTTAAAGCCATGTCCGTTCCGGCAAGCAGATCAGCGGCGGAAAGTTTGGCCCTGTAATACCCTACACCAATGTGCAAAGTGATATCCTCGCGTTGCCCCAGGTTTACCTTGCCCAATCTGCGGCTCATAGATTCTCCTAAACCTTGAGCCTCTTCAACAGAGAGGTTTCCTATCAGAACGGCAAACTCCGAGCCCGATATACGAGCTATAACAGGCTCACGGGACGGCTCGACCAATTCAGCAAGCAGGCGTGTCACCTGTTTTAAAAGTTCATCACCGGCGGTATAACCATTTTGCTTGTTATACTCGTCAAAATCCGCAATCTGCACAATAAACAACGCTCCATATGGAATCTCATCCTTTGCGGTTACCATGCGGTCAAGGTTCAAGTCAAACCCGCGTCTGTTGATAAGCCCGGTAACAGGATCGTCATAAGCTTCCCGCCTCATCCTTTCGGCAAGCTCCGTCTGCTCCGCCAACATGTCTTCCACTTTACGTGCCATTTTGTTCATAGCAAGCACGACCACACGCAGATCCTGTGTTCTTGGCAGTTTTTTCAGTATGGGAAACTCTCTTGAAGCTATGGCCAGCGCCTGCTTTGCAATATCACGCAGTGGACTAAGGATGAACCTGAGTGCCACGATAACTATAATGATAGCGGCCAACAGCGCCCCTAACGACCACCTGAGCATACCGGCGGCGCTATCCCACAGCTCGTCGTAGGCATATCCCGGGTTACTCTGCACAATAACTTTTGCACCGGGGCTCCACCCCATGGTTATCACAGAACTTCGAACAGGCGCATTGAGTGGAATCATGTTTACAAACCACTCTGGCACGCCTTCTATCTTTACCGGCTGTGAGCTTTTTACGATTGTTGAGCCATCCATTTTTTCAAGGGATATAACCGTGTAATAGCCTCTGTCAAAAATGGCGTCTATCATGGAATCCATTATCGCGATATCACCTTTTTCAAGGTGTGGTTTCAAGGAGAGTCCAAGCGAAGTGGCGGTATCTTGCGCGTGAGATTTCAGCTGGGTTTCCAGGTAATCGCGAGTGTTCTGAACGCTAATGAAAAAAGTTCCGGCAAATACGAGAAAAAACAGCACGCAAACAAGAATTATTAATTGGCGGGATAAAGTCATCTGTTCACCCTGTGTGCACTATCGGAAAACATTAGATACTCTACCATAGCAACATTTTCTCAAAAGGTAAAACTGCTTCAATGTGAGCACCATAACTGATAGGTTCAAGGGCTAACTTGTCCCGATAGTGCGGCATTTGATGTCCTTATTACCCAAACGTTCAAACCACTTTAAAAGGCCATTAAAAGTTTTTCCGTTACAAAGAAATAAAAAGGAAGCTCAGGGGGGATACGGGCGGCGAAATATTTTACTGTTGCAAGCTGTTGAATATCCAAACGTTTATGGCGGAGAGAGAGGGATTCGAACCCTCGGTACGGGTTACCGCACACACGCTTTCCAGGCGAGCACCTTCAACCACTCGGTCACCTCTCCTTCCGGGAAGCGTAAAGTATAACCGAACGGCCCTTCTGCTACAACCATTGAGACTCATACTTTTATTTACATATAATCGAGCCTGTAATCGACGTAATTCTGGGCCGATACCTGCAACCACTCAAGCTCTTTATCTGTAAGCTTGCGCTTTGGTTTGGCGGGCATTCCCATTAAAAGCGTATTTTTCTCGACCACCATCCCCTCCGGCACCAGCGCCCCTGCCGCCACCACGACGTTTGGTTTTAATATGGCCCCGTCCATCACGGTTGCGCCCATACCGATTAATGCGGGGCCCTCTATGGTGCATCCGTGCAGGGTGACGCTATGCCCCACCGTAATATTGTCGCCTATGATAAGTGGCCATGACGGGTCTTTTGTTACATGCAAAACGGAGCCGTCTTGTATGCTTGTTCTTTTGCCGATGGTTATATAGTTTACGTCACCCCGTATGGTGGTGTTGAACCAGACAGACGATTCTGCTCCGATAGTGACATCGCCTATAACCTGTGCGCTATCTTCAATAAAGGCGGATGGGTCTATTTGGGGGCTTTTGTTTTTCCAGTTCCTTATCATGCTCAAAAATCTCCGTATTTGTGCGTTTTAAGTTTTATAGTCATATAGCATGGTTTATGTCTACGATTATCTTATAATCAAACAAATGTTTTTTTAGGGGTTGGGAGGTAAATGCAAAAATTTGACGTTGCTATTCTCGGTGCAGGGCCGGGCGGATATTCTACCGCTCTCGCCGTAGCCTCAGAGGGGCTATCTGTTGCGTTGATAGAAAAAGGGGAGGTTGGAGGGACATGTTTAAACCGTGGCTGTGTTCCGGCCAAGGCGTGGATATCTGTAGCGGAGACCGTTGACCATGCCAAACATATGGCAACGCTTGCTTCAAAACCTTTCGAATATTCTGTCGATTTTGCGAAGATGCTCGCAAAACAGAAAGCTATCGTGGGTAATTTTCAAAAAGGGCTGGAGGCCTCGTTAACTAAAAAAGGAGTTGTTCTTTTTAAGGGGGAGGGTGCTTTTCAATCAAGTGACGAGATCACCGTTTTCTGTGGCGACAAAACTAAAAGTGTAAAGTTTGAAAATGCGGTTATAGCCACAGGAACGTCACCTGTAAAACTTTTCGATTTGCCGGAATCGCTCGTTTTGGATAATACGTCTATCTTCAATCTGGATAGCGCGCCTGAGTCGATGATAATAGTCGGTGCGGGGGCCATCGGATGTGAGTTCGCATCTCTGTTTTCAAGGCTTGGCACCGCTGTCACATTAGTGGAACTTGAACCGAAAATCTTGCCTATGGAAGATTCTGAAATCTCCAGGGCGCTTGAACGTGAATTTAAAAAAGCAAAGATAAAAATATTAAAAGGCGTCGGGCTGAAGTCTCTTGTTCAAGCTGAAAATGGCGTTAAAGCCGTGTTTGCCGATGGTTCTGCACTGAGTGCGAAAAAGGTGCTGGTTTCTGTGGGCCGCAGGTTCGATACGGATAAACTGGGGTTGGATAAAGCCTGTGTTGCCGTAAATGAAAAAGGGGCTATCGTGACGGACGGAATGATGCGTACTTCAGCGCCAAATATTTATGCGACGGGTGATGTAGCCGGAAAATATATGCTGGCGTATACGGCGTATAAGGAAGGCGAATTTGTTGCGCGGGTTATCGCAGGCAAAAACGTTTCGTTGGGCGATATGATTGTTCCTAACGCCATATTTACCATCCCTGAAATAGGCTCCGTTGGCGTAACGGAGGAAAACGCACCGGATGGGGCGAACATCGGTTCTTTTCTTTTTCGCGGTCTTGCAAGGTCGCACGCAACAGGTGAAATCGCAGGGTTCGTAAAGGTTATAGCGGATGCTAAAACGGATAAAGTTTTAGGCGTTCACATGATAGGCGCAAGATCGACTGATCTTATACATATAGGCGCAGTCGCTATGGCACAGGGTATGACGGCAAAAGGTTTGGGCAACCTGTTGTTTGCGCATCCAACCTTTGCAGAAGGTCTGCTTGAAGCCGTAAGAGATGTTCATGGTGAGGCGTTGCATAAATAAACATGTCAGCCAGAACCATCGCCATAGTAAACAGAAAAGGAGGCTCTGGCAAAACGACTACGGCTGTAAACTTATCTGCGGGGCTGGCATTGCGGGATGAACGAGTGTTGCTGATAGATATGGACCCGCAAGCCAACGCTTCTTTGCACCTTGGCGTGGATGTCGATAATGTTAAACTCACCATATACGAACTTCTTTTGGGTATGGAGCAGGATGTAAAGAAGGTCATAGTAAAAACGAAAGTAGAAAACTTAAGCCTCCTCCCTTCTGCTTTAAGGCTTGCCGGAGCCGAGGAAGAGCTTGTTCCTGTTTCCGGGCGAGAATCACTTTTAAAAAATATCGTGGAACAAGTGGCTTGCGACTATACCTATTTAATTGTCGATTGCCCTGTGTCGTTCGGCCTTCTTGCACTCAACACGCTCTTGGCTTGCGATGAAGCTCTTGTTCCCGCCCAGACTCACTACTTCTCCGTTGTGGCTATAAGGCAGATTATCGATATAATCCGGGAAGTTAACGAAACATTTGGGCATGACATGAAAATTATCGGGATAATCCCAACCATGATGGACCGCCGCTCAAAGCTTAATAGAAAGCTGGTAGAAGACATGGAGGCTGAATATGGCAGGAATCTTTTAAGGCCGATGGTGCGTCTTGACGCAAAGCTTGCCGAAGCACCTGCTAAGGGAAAACCAATTCAGCTTACGGCACCAAAGTCGAATGGAGCGTTTGACTACACGGCTTTGGCCGATGATTTACGGATGATGTGACATGCCCGGGTTACCTATAAAAGGCAGTGGGCTAAAAGCCATAATTCGCGATACCAGCCATGAAGCGTCCCCCGCCTCAGATGAGGGAAATATACCGGAAGGAGCGGACAGGGAACTTTTTATTGAAGCTCTGAAGGAACGCGCCTTGGAGTTTGACCAAAACGGAAATCTCCTTGATGCGTTTCATCTTTACCGTCGCGTATTAAGGATAGACCCAAGCGATACGGGCACATTGTACAATATAGCTACAATTTATTACAGCGCCGACATGAAACAGAAGGCCGTTGAGTGTCTTCGTGCTATTTTGGAGATAGACCCCTCTGCTGAACTGGCGGCGGAGAGCCTGGAGGAAATAGAGGCTGAAGATGTGTAATGCATTGCTAGGGCTCTTAATTGGAGCTAAAATGGTTTATCGTAAAATATAGAGAAAACTATGAAAGCAAATCAAGCTGAGCTTGCTAACAAACTATCGGATAAAGTCCGCACTATTCTCATTGTGGATGACGAGGAAATTGTCGCCACTATGCTGGAAAGACTTTTGCAAGGTGAAGAGCACAATACCATTTCTCGCTCGGACGGGTTTAAAGCCCTTGAAGTTCTGGAAACAACTGAAGTTGATATTTTAATTACCGATTTGCGTATGCCGGGGATGGACGGTGTGGAACTTGTTAACAAGGCAAGACTACTGCACAAAAATCTGGATATCATCGTTATAACCGGTTATGGCACCATGGACCAGTTCCTTGAGGCGCTAAGCGGCGGTGTTATCGACTTTATACTTAAGCCTATCGACAGGGAACAGCTTCTTCGCACGGTAAACCGGATCCTGGAAAAGAAAAACCTGGCCGACAGCCTGGTTGAGCGGACAAAACAACTTGTAAACGCCGAAAAAATGGCTACGATAGGTCTTCTTAGCACCGGTGTAGCCCATGAAATAAACAACCCCACCACTTTCATCCGCACCAATCTTCAGCTGATGAAAGAATATATTAAACGCATGCAACCGAAGTTCGACAACATATCGGAACCTAAAAACGCAGAGTCTATAAGGAATATTTTTTTAGAAGAGTTCCCACAGATGATAGAAGAGGCTTTGACCGGGACAGACAGGATTCAGAAAATCGTTTCAGGCATAAAACATTATGCCCATATGGGTGAGGAGTCTTACGACGAAAATGTAGATATCCGCGAGGTTATCGCCCAATCGGTAAGCCTCGTTCGTGCCAAGCTTCGGAAGCATATAACTATTACCGAAAACTATTTGAATATCAGCGAAATCAAAGGGCACTTTTCGAAGCTTGAGCAGGTTTTTGTTAACCTGCTGGTAAACGCCGCAGATGCTATAAACGAGAAGATAGAAAAAATGCGGAAGGATGGCGTGAGCCTCGCTGATTGTGCCGGCGTGATTGACGTATCGGCCACGATTATAGAAGGTGCAGGTGGCGAAAACAGCTCCGATTATCTCGTCCTTACATTTTTTGATAACGGCGGCGGTATTTCAGAAGAAAAAATGAACAAGGTTTTTGATCCGTTCTTTACCCCAAAGCCTGTTGGCGTAGGTACCGGGCTGGGCCTTTATATATCCTATGAAATAATAACCCAGCATGGCGGCGAGATATCCGTACAAAGCGAGCCGGGGGAGGGAACGGCTTTTGTTATAAAGCTTCCGGTTCAAGGTTCCAAAGGGAACGACTCTGCAAAAAAAACACCTGCCACACAGGAAACCGAAGGGTAAAAAAAAGGCCGACGATAGATTCGCCGGCCTTTTCTGGTTTTCTTGAATTCTTGCGTTACTTCGCAAAACCCCACTGGACTCCGGGAGCTTCCGGATCGGTCGGAACATTGAGTTCATACTCAAAGTTACCCATTACATACTCGTGTATGTATTTGGCGGCCGTTTTGGCTTGTCCCATGGCAAGTATCACGGTGGAACCGCCCGTAACGGTGTCTCCGCCGGCAAACACGCCAGGCTTGCTGGTGTGATAGGTGACAGGGTCAACCATCATAATGCCCCACTTGTTGGTGGTGACGTCTCTTGTGCTATCCGGTATGGTTGGGTTAACGTCGCAACCCAGGGAGAACACGACGGTATCTACCTCGTCTGTGAAACTTTCGCCCGTTGGCACGGGTCGTCTTCTGCCAGAGTCGTCAGGTTCAGAAAGCTCCATGACTTCACATTTGATCGCCTTGACGAAGCCATTTTCGTCGCCTATAAACTCGATCGGGCTTGAGAGCCATTTAAAGTCGATAAACTCCTGCTCGGCATGCTCCAGTTCTTCAGAGCGGGCCGGGGCTTCGTCGTGTGACCTGCGATAGTAGCAGGTTACTTCTGCGCCTAAACGTTTTCCGGTTCTTAACACGTCCATTGCTGTGTTGCCGGCGCCGATGACGGCCAGTTTCTTGCCCTGGTAAATCGGGGTCGGATGTTCCGGAAAATAGTTGGCATGCATGAGATAAATTCTGGTTAGATATTCGTTAGCGGAATATACGCCGTTCAAGTTCTCACCCGGTACTCCAAGCATCTTCGGCAATCCTGCACCTGAGGCGATGAATACGGAATCAAAGCCTTCTGTTTCCAGAAGATCGTCAAGGGATAAGGTTCTGCCGATAATCATGTCATAAACGATTTCGACACCCATCTCTTCTAAAAGTTTCAGGTCTTCGTCGATGATCTCAAGCGGAAGACGGAACCTTGGGATGCCATATACCATGACGCCACCGCCACGATGGAAGGCCTCGAAGATTGTTACGTCATGGCCGCGTACCCTAAGCTCATAAGCCGCTGTCATGCCGGCGGGGCCGGAACCGATGACGGCTATTTTCTTGCCTGTATCGGGTGCGATTTCCGGCATCCTGTCCAGGTCGTGTTCGCGTTCGTAATCGGCCACGAAGCGCTCAAGGTTGCCTATGCCAACAGAGTCGTTTTTCTTGCCGACGATACATACGGCTTCGCACTGCTTGTCCTGCGGGCATACGCGGCCGCAAGCGGCAGGGAGAAAGTTGTTTTGTCGTATGGTTTTTGCCGCGCCGGCAACATCGCCACCTTCAAGTTGAAGCAAAAATTCAGGAATGTTGATCCCAACGGGGCAACCGCCTATGCAGTCTGGTTTTTTACACTGTATGCAACGGCTCGCTTCGTCCATTGCCTGTTCAAGCGAATAGCCCGTAGGGACTTCGTTAAAGTGGCGTATGCGCTCTTCTGCGCTATGAAGCGGCATTTCGTTGCGGGGTTTTGCCATCCGCTCCTTGGCGCTGGGCCCTGGTCTTTTATTGTTTGCCATTGTTACCGTTTCTCCTTATTTTTCCAGCGCCCCGGTGAACGCTTCCATTGCTATTTTTTCCTGGTCTACGAACATTTTCTGCCGTGTCATGAGTTCTTTAAAATCGACCTCGTGACCGTTGAAGTCTGGCCCGTGGAAACAGGCGAACTTGGTTTTGCCACCAACCGTAACACGGCAAGCGCCGCACATGCCGGTGCCGTCTACCATGATGGCATTCAAACTGACCCAGCATTCAATTCCATCTTCTTTGGTCATGTTGGCTACGGCTATCATCATCGGGACGGGGCCAACAGCCAACACAGATGAAACCTTCTCTTTTTTCTGAATCTCTTCCAGTGCGTGGGTAACAAAACCTTCAATGCCGATAGAACCATCGTTAGTGGTGAGATACACTTCGTCACAGGCGTCCTTTAGCTCGTCTACCATCAGGAGCAGGTTTTCAGAGCGGGCGCCAACCACGCCTATCACGCGGTTACCGGCTTCTTTAAGGTCGCGTGCGGTAGGGATAATGGCACCGGTGCCATATCCGCCACCCATCAGCACGCATGCGCCATCATATTTAGCGATGTGCGAGCGCTGGCCCAACGGGCCGACCACGTCTTTGAAGCTGTCGCCAACTTCTTTGATCGTCGCCTCGGTAGAGGTTCTGCCTGCGGACATGATGATAAGCTCTATATAGCCCTCTTCCCGGTTCCAGCCGCATATGGATAACGGAATACGCTCACTATTCTCGTTTGGCCTTATCATTATAAACTGACCTGCCAATATTTTTTTGGCTATCAACGGAGCTTGAATCTTGAAATGATACGTATTTGCACAAAGCTCCCGCTTTGTGAGTACCTTGAAATCCTGATTGTACTTTCCCATTCGACTAATTATCCCCCAGTGTTTTCACTATGTAAGCTATGACTTAAGTAGTATTCCGCTTCTGTGCGGACAATGTAGGCATCGTCCCACTCGTAGTCGTCCATTCCAAGAATGGCCCGAAACGCCTTGTTTACCTTGGCCGACTGTTCGGCGTTGAGATAGGAGTTGACCGCCATTTTACCCAGGGCACGCACGGCGTGCCTGCGAACAAGAGCTTTTGGGTGCGAAAGACCGGAGAAGAGCGAATCAAACAGGGCTGTTTTTTCGTCATCGGCAAGTGTTCCGGCGGGGAGGCGGTTGCACAGCCTTCCCAAACAGTAAAAAGCGGCTGATTTAACCTGAACTTCGTCAGTTTTTGCGTGTTCAAGCACCTCGGGGAGAAGCTTGACGCTAGAAGGATCATTGAAGTGACCGACCGCCGAAAGCAGGTTTATCAATATATAAGGGTTGTTTTTATAAGAGGTAAAAGCGGCGCGTGTTTTGTCCACGGCTTCCGTGCCGATAAGCCCCAGGCTTTTTGCCAAATGCTCCGCAGATTCTGCGTCCGCCTCGTCAAACTGCCCTATTATCCAGTCGATAATATCGGGGCCAAACGAAGCGATCATGCTTTCAGCCTCTTTTATTAGCTTGGTCAGGGCCGTGTTGCCTCTTTCATCTCTGTAAAACATTGCACCAAGGGCTGCGGCGATCTTGATCTTTTCGTCCGTGGTCAGGTCGGAAAGGCCAGCTATCTTCGCCATGCCTGATTCGCACTGGCAACTATCCTGAGCGGCAAATGCTTTTACTATTTCATCGGTTCTATCACTCATCAAACAAAGCCCTTTTAAAATAGTTAATACTGTTTAATAGTCCACGGATTGCACCGTACTTTTTAGGACATGATTTTTGGGAAGCCCCAATAATACACGCAAAGCATACGCAGAACAATAAAAGTTTAAGGTTTTTTCCGTAAACAACTACCTTTCGCGTCAGATTTAGTATATATGTATAATGGTCGTTATGCGTAATATGCTGTAATTGTTACTGTTAGGGTGTACTCAGCCGGTGCGTATTTTACTGTGTTGTGGACAGGGTGTGTGATCGGTGCGCCTGCCACCTTTATACTGAACCTGTTTTTAGCTACGTCTACCCCAAAATCAACGCATATTTTGCCTTGTCAGGGCCATTTGGCCTGCCCCTTCTCTTACGCCTACTTCTATCCAATCGATGGTATCAAGCTTGCCGGTCAATTCCCTTAGTAGTTCGCCAAGTATATATGCCGAGAGTTTTTCAACGGTAGTGGTCGTAACAGGGAGCAATACGCAGTCGCTTGCCGGAAACTGGTATTTTTTATTATCGAGGCTGATTTTTATTGAGTCTCCTTCCCTGCTGATAGTCATACCCTCGTTTTTTTCGGCCAGCAAGGTTTTGTGATCCAAAGCGTCACATATTAGGGCTATTATGGGGTTTATAACGTTAAAATCGATTATGGCGCCTTTTTCATCAGCCGTTCCGCAAAGTTCCACGGTTACGTAATAGTTGTGCCCATGCAACCGCTCGCATTTGCCCATGCCGGGCAGGATGTGTGCCGACGCGAAGTTATGCCCGTCTTTAAACACTTTTAATTTTGTTTCTGTTTTCATATAAACAAGATATCCGAGCTGTCAGTTGACGGCAAGCGGCTTTAGCTTTACGCGACTGATCCTTTATTGGACGGGTGTTGTGGATGGGCTGTTTTCAGGTTCCGGTGTGTACTCAACTATTTTTCCATTTTTCACAGTCAGGAAAACCATCTCCTTGTCTGCGTCTCCCGTTGGCGTAATAGATGTAACGCCAGTTACCCCTTCATAAAACCGCAGGTTTTTTAGGTAGCCGGCAATTCCATCCCTCGTAGTGTATCCGTGCGCCATTGCCGAGAGGGTAATCATCGCCGCGTCATACGACTGTGCGGCCAGTTGTGTTGGTTCCTCATGAAACGCCAGC
>JAJRTC010000048.1 GCA_024278445.1 Nitrospirota bacterium | reverse complement strand
GGTAATGCCGATTTTCTTTTTCCAAAAGGATAACCGCTCCACCCAGTCTGCAACTGCGGCCCACGGGCATACGAGGCACCATGTTGCCCCCATGGTAAGGATAAGAACGATTATTCCTGTCCACCATACGGTCCACACCGCGACAGTCGCAAGATTTTGCCCAGGGTCTGGAATACCATAGAACCCGGTTGCTATAACAAGAACCAAAAAAAACACCAGAGGGAGCTGAAGGATAAACTGAAAATAACGCGTTTTGAACGCCATCTTAAGCAACCCAAAGCGAAACAAGTTGTAGCGCGTACAAAGTTTTTCAATTTCTGCACGTTTTGTTTCGCCTGGCTCAAGACTCATATCATGCAAACGTTTTAATAGACTTTGGATTGGAAACGCAAAAATATTCGCACACGCCACACCCCGCGCAATTTTCTTCGTTCACCACGGGCCCCTTGTCGAAAGTTATCGCCTTGTCTTTTAGCGGGCATCTATCGTAACAATAGTCACAACTTCTATCTATCCCCTGTGCCGCAAGGCATGTAGATTTTTTGAATTTTGCCACACCTATTTTTATATCCTCAACGCGGATTGGAACCAGCGCTCCTTCATCGCACACGGTGGAGCATACCGGAGGATCGCACAAATAACATGGTGTCTCCTCCGGAATAATCACCGGCGTTCCGGCTGAGGATGACTTGGAGCTAAACTGCTTGATAGACCCATATTCACAAGCCTCCCAGCATTTGCCGCACAAGTTGCATTTTTGCAAAAACAGAGCCTCAGCAATGGCACCAGGCGGACGCAAAAGCTTTTCCCTGTCTGCCACATCCGCAACGCCACTTTCTGCGGCGTTTGCGATAGCTCCTAAAAAGACCTTATACCCACCTCGCAAAAACGCTTTTCTGTCGTTTGCATCGTTTGCCATCAAACGTTTTTCCCGTCACAGGCATGCATTAAAGACAGTCGTCACAAACCAGTTCATTTCCGTTATCGGACAGCTCGTCCATGGTGTACTCCGCACCGCAACTTCCGCATTTTATCATGGCCGGTTCTTCTTCTGTCTCCTCGTCGCTTTCTGTTTCCGCATTTTCAACTATTTCTTTTTCTTCCATTTTCTTTCTCCTTGTTGTTTAATTTAATCGTTTTAAGTTTCAATGCGACTCTTTGGAAATAGGGTAAGGAGGCATCCGGGTAGTGCTCTATAAAGGCCCCAAGTGTTTCCTCCGCCTTTTTTAAATAATCGACATTGCCTGTCAGCTCATAAGCTCTTACAAGAACATACCCTGCGACTCCATTGGCAAGATAAGGCTTTTTATATGATACAAACTCATCATGCCGATAGAACTTTTTCGATGAGCTACTCCTTTCAAAAAAACCACCGTTTGCATTGTCATACAACTCGGAAACCATAAAATCTATCAGCGTTTCAGCCTTCGCAAGAAGCGCACTATCCTTTAAAGTAACCGAGCCTTCAAGGAATGCCAAGGCAAGCCAGGCATTGCTTTTAAGCTGACCGTCAAGTTCTCCCACAGAATTTTTATAATCGAAATATGATAACGCACCCCTATCGCTAATCATATTTTTTAAAAAAAAGGTAAAGACCTTTTGGGCAGTTATTTTATATCGTTCATCGTCAAACACCCGCCATGCTTCAAGTAAGGTTAAAAGCATTTGAGAGTTGGCAACAGTGTATCCGGTTTTATCGACTTCAGGAGCTTTAACTTTTTTGCGCCCGATTTTATCCATGTGGTAATACACTTCGTCAGCGACCTGGCTCCCATAAAAATAGCCACGTGCGTCATATAGAACATTTAAAACATAACCAAGCCCACCTTCAGCCAGATTTTTAAATTCAGGGTTTTTATTATGCTCATAAGCAATAGCAAAAGTGCGGATGATTTCGGCGTTATCCTTTAGAATTTTTTCAAAATGTGGCATGCCCCAGTTACGCGCTAATGCATAGCGAAAAAAACCTGCGCCCGCATGGTCATAAAGCCCATATATTTTATCGTCACGTTGAAGAGAGAAAACTTTATCAAACCAATCTTTACTTTTTTTCTGTTTATATAAAGATAGTAAATACTCAGCATCCGGTCTTTTGGATTTTGCAGTTTCCCCTGTTTTTAGTCCACCCATGTGGTTTAAAGTATTATCAACCATTTCAAGCCATTCGGCTTCAGGGGCTCTGCGATAAAGCGCTAACATGAAAAGTAAAGTTTCGGCATTCGCCTGTTTTTCATTATCACCAAAACCACCATAATTTTTGTCATAATTACTTTTAATTATGGTTTTCATAAACTCTAGTGTGGCGTCTAAATCTTCAATTTCCAAAACAGGTTTTTCAGCTACATCGTCGTTAGCCTTTTCAGAAATATCAGAGTCGGGTGTGTATCCGCTTTTTAAAGAAGCTACGGTCTTTTTAAGGTTGGCAAGCAGTTCTTTTTTAGGTATGTGCCCCGGAATAGCAACAAGAGTTTCACCTTCATTTGAAATAATTACGGTATAAGGAAGGCCCGACGGAGGATATTTGGAAGACACGATGTCGTTACGCTTGTCGTAGTCTACAAGAATATTTATATAATTATCGTTAAGATATTCAGAGACCTCCTGCGTCTCAAGCGCCTGCTTTTCATAAACATGACACCAATGGCACCACACCGCAGTAATCAGCATAAAAATAGGTTTGCCCGACTTCCGTGCTGTAGAGAAAGCATCCTGTGAATAGTCCATCCATCGGATAGACGACGTTTCCTTTGTGTAAGCGCTCTCCGCATGACCTGCAAAGATGAGAAGGGCCGCAAGAAGCCCGATCACCGGCAAAAGTTTTTTTGGAAAAAAAACAGACTGCATCACAATGTAGCGCCCGGATAAAAAATAGCGGGAAATTGCGTTTCCATCGATGGATTTTTAAGAGTATCTCCCGGGGGGCGAACTCTTATAGCCTTGTCCTTAACCGGGCAGACTTCCTCGCAAAGACCACACCCGACACAGCCATCATCCAGCACTTTCGGCCTCAGCATGGCTTCCTGAATTATTGCCCTCTCTTTTAAAGGACAGATGGTATAGCACGACTCGCACTTGCCAATGCCAAGATGCGTTATGCACATTCTTTTGTCTATGACGGCAGTCCCCATATCAACTTTTTTCTTACCCTTATATATATCATCCTCAATCAATGGTGCCAAGGCACTGGTTGGGCATATCTCTGTACATTTCATGCACAGGATGCAGGCTCGCTCTCTTGGAAAAATATACGGGGTTGTAGATTTCAAGCCGCCACCTGCCGATACAAACCGTATGGCCTTGGGCGGGCATACCTCGGCACACAAAAAGCATTGAATACACTTTTTTAAAAAGAGTTCCTCTGGCCCGGCTCCGGGTGGACGCAACGGGCCGCTCACATAATATGCATATGGCCTGTTTTCAGACATCGTTTTTTTATCTGGTTCCTTAAGCAGTTTAAGTAGCGCAGAACCAAGCGCACCCCCTCCCGCAATAGCAATAACCGCCCCAATAGTTTTCTGGATAAAATCCCGTCTATCCATTTATGCGCCCCTTACCTGCCTTGTCTTTTTTTTTCGGTTAGATGAATGCTCGGCTATCAGTTTTTTTTCACCCCGATAGGTCATGAACCTATATTCAAGCGCCGCTTCAGGGCATACTTTTTTGCAGAGACCGCAGTTATCGCATTCCATTCCTGTTTTGTCCGACATTGGTAAAAGCCCGAAAGGGCAAGCATCGTCGCACTCAACACACAACGTGCACCGATCCTCGATTCTCACCATCCTCAAAATGCGGACAGAACCCAAAAGAGCGTAAATAGCACCGCCAGGACATGCATATCTGCACCACCACCGCTCAGACAAGGTAAGCTCTGTAAACAAAAGAAAGATAATAAAAAAGAAACCGAACCCAACCGTTCCGTAGAAGATAGAATTAAAAACCTCCCGGCTTATAACGGCAGGCGGATAGATATGTGGAAAAATAGAGACCCCTGCAACAAATGAAAACCCGGCCAAGGCTCCTAAAATTATAAACTTTGTTTTCCGTTTTAAGTGAATATCATGCGGCTTTAAGCCAAACTTCGTAAAAAGTCTGCGAAGTTTGTTGCTGATCTCCGCAAGAAAATGAAAAGGGCAGAGCCATCCACAAAAAACTCTTCCTAACAGCGCACTTAAAATAACAAGCGGCAGTATTGATAAAAGAAACGGCCAATAAAAATTGCCACCTGCAATGGTAAGCGTAACGGCGGCCAGTGGGTCGGAGATATTATAGCCTAGTATGTTTATAGACCATGGCGAGCCGGAAATGGCGGAAATTATTTTATCCGGGTTTTCGGTTTTGGCAAGAGCGCCATCGATATAATCGAGAATTTGCCGCTGAAACCACTCTGTGTCTGATATTTGTTTTCCGGCAAGACTATATGAAAAGTTTTGCCTTGCATACCGCTCTACGTTGTAAAGGTATAAAAACGGGATAGCGACAAGAACCAGCACAACAAGCGCTTGAATAGATCGTCTAACAAACTGCATAACTTATAGAATCCATTTAGAATGACTTCCCTCTAGCCACTTGGAACAAACTCTGCTTTGCTTTTTTTGCGCAGATACAATGCCACTCCCAAAACCGCTAGAAGCAGTAACGCGATATAAATACCGGTGGGAACACCTTCAGTAACAGCTATCGGCACGGTAAAGCGTGCCTGCCCTTTTGACGATGTGCCATCAGAAAAGTTAACCGCAAGGCCGTAAGTTCCTGAACGTTTAAAGTAGTGCCGGAACCTGTAAACCGCCTCTTCGGATGGAGCGTCGAGCGTATATTTTGCAAGCTCGGCGCCGTCTTCATTCATAATTACCAAAGTGATGACACCTGCATAGCTCTTCTCGATTATTTCAGCATCCGTTTTTACGCCAGATTTATCTTTGTTAAAAGGATCTTTAAAGCCCTGTTTGGAGGTGTCGCTCCCGACAGTTTTTTTATAGATATGCACATAAAACTGAGAATCGAAAGGAATGCTGGATAACTCCCGCTTCACACCCTGAAAAAATATAGACGTGAGACTTACAGTGTATCCGCCCACGTTCTGTTCCTGCTCCGTAACCGGTATTTGAGGATAGTTTTCGCTATAGCCATAGTGAGGAAGCCCCGACATATGATGGGCGCTGGCAATTGGCGCGAAGAACAGAATAAAAGCGAAAGCCAAAGCTGTAACAGCAGTCTTGCTAAATGAGAACTTAAGCTTAAGGTTACTCTGCGGACATTCCACAACACAATCGCCACACTGGCTACATTCAGCGCCAGATTTTCCGTCACGTACATTTAACCCCATTTGACATACCTCATTGCAATCCTGACAGATATCGGCACAAACAGAACTCTGGTCTTTTACAAGCTTAAGCCAGGAGCGAGAACTCATTAAGGATAGCAGGGCACCACTAGGGCAAAGGTATCGGCACCATCCGCGCCTTGAAACAAGAAGCTCGAAAAGCAGTAAAAAGAGAAGATAATATGCACCATATGTAGCAACATGAAAATAGAACAGGTTATGAAGTTCTCTTCCTAAAGTTACATATGGAAGGAAGTATGCAAAAACCTGTGCGCCTGTAAACAGGACAATGGCTAAAGAACCCGCCAACACACCATATTTTGTTCCGGTTCCCAGATTTATATCAGGCATACTGGTAAATGCTTTTTTTCTTACCCATTTTCTGAGCTTGTCCGTAATTTCGGCAATAGTGTTAATCGGGCATACCCAGCCACAAAAGACTCTTCCCAAAATGACAGTCAACAAAACCGGAATAAGAATGGAAAGCAAAATGGGGAAATAGACCTCCTTTGTCGTAAGGAGATAACCTATTCCCGCAAGCGGATCGGAGATGTTAAATCCCAAAATAGTGATCGACCAGAATGTCCCCTTTAACGAATCGATGATCGGCACAGGATCATCCAGTAAACCGAATGTGCGTTCGTAAAAAGCGTAAAGATTCCCTTCAAGCCAGCCGCCGTTCATCAATGCGACATGAAACCCACTGATGCCGTAAACCGACCTTAGGCTGTTCAGGTAACCAAAAAAAGGAACAAGAACTATAAAAAGAAGAGAGAGAAACTGAACACTTCTTCTGGTTTTCCTAAGCATCACGTTTCTCCTTTGGATACACTCTTATCGCTTGAGGAATATGAATGCACGCCCGCTCGCATAACCCGCACCCCACACACTTTTCTTCAATCACCACAGGTTGGGCAAAAGTTTTTAACTTTAACGCTACATCAGGATATGGACATGCGTAGTAACACGTTCCACAAATTCTTCCACTGTAGGAATAGCAGATAGAAGTATCTACCATGGCTATACCCATCTTGACCTTGGCCAGAATTTCATCACCGTCATCGGAGATTTTTTCAAGCGCGGTGGTTGGGCAAACATCACCACATTTCATGCAAAGCATGCAGGCCTGATCTCTTGGAATAATATACGGCGTGAAGATTTCCAAAAGCCCTCTCTCAAGCCCGACTGCTCGTATCGCCCTGTTAGGACAAACAGAAGCACATTGAAAACAGCGTATACAACTTGAGCTAAAGCTCTCTTCCGGCTTGGCACCAGGAGGGCGAAGAACATCGGCGGATGATTCCCCCGCTATCATCGAAAAAATCCCTCCGGAAAGAACGGTTGCCCCCGCTCCGGCACCAAATTTTTTCAAAAAATCTCTGCGTGTATCAGTCATTGGTCAGGACGCTTACCAAATCGTTTATTAAAAAAAGGGATGGGAGGCTTAAAGCCCCCCATCCCTATAAAAACCATTACACAACAAAAACTAGATCTTTTCGATCCTGCCCTTGCAGTGTTTAAAATCAGCCTGCCCGGAGACAGGATCCATCAAGCGGTTCGAAACTGCGTTAACGTTCCACTTGTTCTTTTTAGGATCGGCACTATCAGCAACATTCAGGTTCCAAGGAGAAAAAATCTGCCCGGCCATAACAATGTTTCTGGCAGGTTTAACCTTACTCTTGGGACCATCGATACTGGCACGGCCCTGATAGGAGCCACGCGGCGTTACCACGCGCACCCATTCACCATCCTTAATGTCCCATCTTGTTGCATCTGCAGAGTTAATTTCTACATACTGCTCAGGAACAAGTCTTCTCGTTGTAGCTCCTCTGATGGTTTTGGCAGTGTGGAAATGCTCGAACACGATACCCAAGTTAACCCACAGAGGATACTTGTCATCTTTCTTGATCGAATCAAGAGACTTATCCAAAGCGTCAAAATCAGGCAGTTCAGGCGGAAGCCCTTTGTCCCTCATTTTCTTGAGCAAATCCATGTGATCCTGGGCATACCAGTTGTCATCAACACCTGCCTTACCTGCTTCCTTGAAGATTTCCTCCGTGTTGGTATAATCCTGCTCGCACGGCAAGAGCTTGGCTTTTCCGTCTTTGTGGCGGAACAGACCGTAAGGTTTGTCTTTCCAACCTTCCTGATCCATGAAACGTCTCGGAGAGCCACCCTTCTTTGCAATCTCATAGGTCGGCGCAGGCCATTGCATCCCTTTGAGCTGTCGCAACTGATCGTAAAGCCCGATACCATCACGTTTCTCGACTTCAAGCATACCCGTAAGGTCGGAGTCGGAGCCTTTACTTGCCTTGACAATTCTCCTGAAAACGTCTTCAGGATCATAGTATCCTTTGTGAACTCCGGAAGTTTTCTTCTTGTACGGAAGAACCTTGTCCGGATCAAGACCCAACTTTTTGCAAAGCGTCTTGCCCTCATCGATGCTTATGTCGAGATCAGGCTTGGTGTTTGCCGGCCCTTGCACAGCCTTGTCGGTAATATAAATTCTGCGCTCGGAGTTCTGATACGTTCCGCCCTTCTCGCCCAATGTCGATGCAGGGAAAACTATATCTGAATACAAAACGTTCGGCGCGTGCCGGTATGCCTCGGTGCTGATCGTAAACGTCCTGGTGATGCCAGGGCGGATAAGCGTATTGGTCTCTGGTGGATCGATATGGGTAGCATATTTGAAGTAGATCGCATGGAGGTTACCACGCTTCGCCCGCTCGAACATGCCAATACCCGTACCTACGTTTTTCTCCTTGGAAGTTTTCGTCAACCGCTCATGCGACACACCCCAGTGATCGGCGATGTGGTTTCTCCACTTCTCGTTGCCGAGAGCCTGGTTGAACGGAAGCCTTCCGGTAAGACCGCCCATGAGGCGTTCGCTCATGGCGTTCGGCTGTCCCGTCATGGAGAAAGGACCGCAACCTTCTTTGCCGATGTTGCCGGTTAAAAGGTGCAGGCCAACTATGCTCTTCGTTCTGTTTTGCCCGTGGATAGACTGGTTCCAGCCAATTCCCCAGAAACTCAACACGCCACCTTTGCCACGCTCCCTGCCTTTCAAGGTTGCCTCGGCCCAGGTTTTTGCCACGCTCTTCACATAATCCGGCGCAAAGCCTGTTCTGTCTACAACCTGTTCCGGGCTATAGCGGGACATTATTACATCGCGATACTTATCGAAACCATTAACAGCCTTCTTGATAAACGCATGATCAACGGCTTTAGGATAATCCTTCATCAGGGAATGGGCTATAGCGTTCATAAACGAGATATCGCCGTTCGGCCTGATGGTGGCGCTAAAGCTGTTCGACTCGTTAATCTTGTTATAACCGTCCATTGTACCGGTGTAGCGGGTATCCACCACCATCGTCGGGATGTTCCTCTTCTCTTTGGTGGCTCCAATTCTCCAGAAAAGCACCGGATGGGATCCTCTGGAGTTATGCCCCCAGTGGGTGACGAAATCTGCCGTCTCAATTTCTGAATAGGATTGAGGAGGCGTATCGGAACCTAATGTGGCAAAATATCCGGCAACAGCGGAGGTCATGCACATTCTGGCGTTGGCCTCAATGGAGTTGGACTGAAAAATGCCCTTGAACATCTGGTTCTCAAGCCACTGCTCTTCCATTGTAAGCTGGCCGGAACCCCACATGCCAACGCTGTTTCCGCCAAACTTCTTGATGATCTTGGTGATCATTTCCGTAGCTATTTTGCTTCCTTCTTCCCAGGTGACTTCTCTAAAGTCACTATCTTTAAAACTTCCCTTGGTTTTGGAAACGTAGCCCCTGGTCGGGTCGCTCATATCTTTTCGTACGAGGACTTTGGCCAGCCTGTCTACATAAAGAGGCTCAAAAGCGGTAAGCCCCTTGATACACTGCATGCCGAGGTTGACCGGTGAATCCTTGTCTGGCACACAGCCTACAACCTTGTCACCCTCAACCACGAAATAAGTATGACAGCCGACACCACAATAAGGACACTGAGAAGGCACGAGCCTTCGGCCACTCTCGGCCAAGGCTTCGCTACCTTCAAAGTCGTATAGCCAGCCATCCCGCTTCATCTTGAAGCTACCAAGCGCAGTAGCCGCACTAGCCGCCGCAGCACCCTTAACAAAATTTCTTCTGTTTAATCCTTTCCATTCACTCATAAAACCCTACTTCCCCTCCTCATATCTCAAGTTATGTGTGTTCATCAGTTATTCAACCGTAGGCATGGTGCGGATATACGAAACAATGTCGTTTATATCTTTTTCGGAAAGCTCAACCTGCCCCTGCTGACCTTTAAGATATGAAGACATCGGCGTCCCGATTCTGCCGTAGATAAGGGAAGCCTTGATAAATCCGTCTGATGCCGCTTTTTTGAAGCCAGGATCCGCAAGTGACGGAGCGCTGAAAGCCGCAAAAGACTCTAATAGTTGTCCTCCGCCAGTTTCTGAACTGCCGCCTTCACCTCTGGAACCATGACAACCGACGCAAAGCCCCGCAAACCATTTTTCGCCTTCAAAAGGATCGCCAACAACAGCACCAGCCTCTACCTCTTTGCTAGGCTGAGTCTGCCACCCTTTGACGTATGTGGCAAGCTGATCTACCTGCTTCGCTGAAAGGTCGCCGCCAAAAGATGGCATGCCCCTTGAGGCTCTACCGTATACGATTGTTTTAGCGATAAAGTCTTTTGGTGCAATTGTCAGGAAACTCTGAAGGTTCAACGGTAAACCGCTTGCGTCTTCTGAAGCTCCACCTTCACCATTCTCCCCATGGCACGCGGCACAATTGTCCTTGTAAAGCGCCATTCCCTTTGAATAGGAATCGTTCCAGGAAGTATCTCTGGCAAATGTCTGGATACCGCCTGCCCATGCCTGAACACCCAAGAGCATAATTGCACAACATAATGAAAAAACTACTACCCCCCACTTCTTTTGATACTTCATGTTTTCCTCTCCATAATAAAGTTTTCCTCCAAAAATAGTTCCCCTGCAAAATTACGAGAGCTCCTTGCCTGCTTTAGGAAACGCAAATAGAGACAGGCGGAGTGTGAAAAAAGGAAAAGAAAAAAGGAGGGAGTGAAAAACTTGGAATAACCTTGTGTGGACAAGGTTATGCGCCCATAATCCAAGTCTTTAAAGACGACGAATTTAGCAAAACGACTGCGCCAACTTCTTATCATCCACTCCCCCGCTTTTTAAATAAGCTGAATAGTAAGCGATAGACAATTAACAACGTTGCCCTACAGCATCACAACTTTTTTGCGACCACATTTTTATGCGAAATGTCCCCAAAACAGAAAAGGGATAATTTAGATAATGCGCATCGCCCCCAAATTTAAGGTTTGCGAAATACAAGCCTTAAAAATGAGAACCTACACCCAAGATCGGCCACAAAGATATGACTTTAGTCACACTTTTTAAGTTTCCGATATCAGCACCTATCATAAACAAGAATTTATTTCGCCAAGATAAAACCGTTCATTGCCAGCTAGCGCCATTAAAACAATGAATTACTTGACAGCAAGGATGCAATCTGAAAATTACTACTTACTTGTTTAATATTTCTTTTAAGATTATTTTATTGCACTCTTTTTTTTCCTCTACTGCACAAACACGCATTTTATTAAAAATAATAAAAAATTAAGGTGACGTCCACAACCCTGCTTGCAGGCGAATCAGGTTGAAATATTCATTGTAATGGTATTTCAAATCATTCAAACTTCTATGGAAAGCGTCTCAGAAGTTTTTCACCCAGGAAACTATATTTATGCCTTGTAAATTAAGCATTTGAGCTATTCGGTAATTACGGCCCTGGTTTTGGGGCTTTCAAGCAGTCTGCATTGCCTTGCCATGTGCGGAGGGATCATTGGCGCTCTTTCAATGAGCCTTAAAAAGGAGGTTCGTGAAAATCGCTGGAACCTTTTATCCTATGTGCTTGCCTATAACCTGGGGCGGATTACAAGCTATGTAGTGGCCGGGCTTCTTATCGGCACTCTTGGACCAACCATCTTTACGGCTATCAGCCCGCAATATGGCCACACGGCCTTAAGAATTTTCGCCGCCCTGTTCATGGTGGGAACAGGCTTATATTTGGGAGGGTGGTTCCCACGGTTTTCGTTTGTCGAAAACATGGGCGTCCCCTTGTGGAAAATTATTGAACCTGTAAGCAAACGTTTCATTCCTCCCCAAACGAGATTGCATGCGTTAATATTCGGTGCCATATGGGGATGGCTACCGTGCGGGCTGGTTTATTCTGCATTGATTATGACGGCAACAGCCGGAGGAGCAGTGCAAGGTGCTGTTTTTATGTTAGTTTTCGGAATCGGCACTTTACCGGCCGTGTGTGCCACAGGCATTATGACCGGGCGGGTTTTATCTTTTCTCAGAACGTCATACGCAAAACAATTTGCGGGAATCATTATGATTGTGCTAGGCTTGATGAGCCTCTTCTATGCAGGCGTAGCGCATTGGGGCGAAGTTTTCACATTTGGGCACGAGGGGCACTAAAGACACACGGCATGAGTACTTTTCAGAATGATTTCATCGGTTCTTCACCACAATTAACGTCTGTAATCCGATCAGCCAAAGTTGTGGCTTCCACAGATGTAACCATCCTTATATCTGGTGAAAGCGGTACCGGAAAAGAGCTTCTCGCTTCGGCTATCCATAAAGAAAGCCGTCGAGCAAATGAGCCTCTCATAACCATCAACTGCTCCGCCATTCCAGAGTCTCTGGCAGAATCTGAACTTTTCGGACACCGTAAAGGCTCCTTCACCGGCTCTACAAGCGATTATGACGGGCTGATAAAAGCCGCTGATGGCGGAACCTTGTTTCTGGACGAGGTAGGAGAGCTTCCCTTGTCTGTGCAGGCCAAACTTTTGAGGTTTTTAGAAACTGGCGAGAGGCAAGGGCTTGGCGAACCTTCCCCGTCTAAAGTTGACGTACGGGTTATTTCAGCTACGAATCGCGACCTTTATACCGAAGCGCAAGAAGGCCGCTTTAGGGAAGACCTTTATTATCGCCTGCAGGTAGTTCCTGTTGAACTGCCACCACTCCGCAACAGAAGTGGTGATATACCCATTCTCCTGAACGCCATGATAGAACGGTTTTCTGGTTTGCACAATTTCGCACCGCCATCTTTTAAAAAATCTGCCATGAAGGCGTTGGATCAGCATAAATGGCCCGGCAATGTGCGCGAGTTAAGAAATTTCTGTGAACGGATGGTAATCCTTTTCAACGGAAAAGAAATAGGGTTTGAGAACCTGCCGCTGGAAATTAGAAACTCACATGTTAAAAACAATTTCCCTGCAAAGATCGCAGACCTTCTGGATTTGGGTTTAAGTCTTGCGGATTTTGAAATAGAACTTATTCAGAGCGCCTTGCGCAAAACCAACGGCAACCAGACAAAAGCCGCTCGCCTTTTAGGTCTTACAAGAGACACCTTGCTGTATCGCATCAAAAAACACGCGATATCAATCTAGCTTCGCACTTTCGTTGCGTCTACTTTAAAGCGAATTCCATTTTATACTCAACGTTCATCGCTCCTGAAATGCTTTTGGGCGGGCGAGGAAGCGGAGACGCGTTCAGTAAAGCTTCTTTAGCCGCTCTTTTTAATATCGTATGGCTCGCACCAATGTGTATATTCTCAACGTTCCCATTGCTCAATATGGTGAACCGGACATCTACATCAGCCTGAATGCCTCTCCTGCGTGCCGAACGTGGATAGAATTTTTCTTTTTCTATACAGCTTAGTATCATCGATAAATATTCGTCCCGTTCTCTCATAATCTGGCCCGCGTCTGGAAGGGTAGTTTTCTGTACGATAGCTTTAGCTGTGGTTATAGGTGGTGTTTTTTCTTGCGCTATTGCCACCTGCAAAAATTTCGGTTCCGGTTTTAATTTTGCCACCGGTACAGGTTTTAACTTAGGTTTCGGTTTTGTTGCTGGTAGAGATTTTCTCACCGGCAATGGTTTGGGTTTAACTTTTTTTGCAACCTCCAGCGCTTTCTTTTTAGGTTCAGGCTTTATTTTTTTTTCAACCTCTTCGGTTTTCTTTTCTGGTGGTGGAGCTATTTTTTTGAAGCTCACCTTCATAACAATATCGTTTTTATGCGGGTTTTGGGCCGACACTTGAAAACTTGTCATATTCAAAAATACGAGAGCGTGAATAGCAAACGACACGGCAAAAGAAACGGGGCGAATAATTTTGGTGTGCATAATTAAAAATAAATACTATAGGCTTCCTTATGGACGTTTCGTAATTATGTCTACGTCGGTAGCACCAGCTCTACGTGCCATGTCTAACACTGAAACGGCAATGCCCAACCCGGAATCGTTATCGCCCCTTATTTGCACAGACTTATTCTCGCGAGACTTAAGAGCGCTTTTAAGTTCAGGCTCAAGGTCTATAAGCTCAACCGGTTCATCATCTAAAAATATGCGATTATTTTTATCTATACTAATTCTCACAATTTTATTTTCGTTAAACTGTTCGGCACTCGAAGCTTCTGGCAGGTCAATTTCAATCGCCTCGTCCTGAACAAAGTGTGCCGTAAGCATGAAAAAAATCAACAGCAAAAAAACAATGTCTATAAGCGGCGTAAGGTTTGGAATGCGGCTTATTTTGCGAACGCGGTCAAACTCCATTCACACTACCTCTTCTATCTGCCGTGACGCGTCTTCTAAAATGCGTGCGTTATGCTTTTGCCGCCTCTCTATAATTATCGAGGCCACGCGTTTTATAGAATGCGCCCTGCGGTCTACAACCCCTTCCAGAAAATGGAGCAAAAACAAGGTTGGTAACGACACGGCAAGCCCCACTCCGGTGGTAATCATCGCCTCCCATATGCCACCTGCCAAGGCTTGCGCGTCTACTCTACCGCCAGCCAGTTCTATCACCATGAACGCCTTAATCATGCCCACGATTGTTCCCAAGAGCCCTAACAGTGGAGCCGTGTTTCCCATAAAAGCCATTGTGCGCAATCCGCGTTCCATCCGCACCACCTCTTGCGTGCCAGCTCGTGACGCAACGCGATCAAGATCGGTAACACCTTCGTTTACAGCTTCCAGCATAGACCTTGCGACATAAGCCTCAGGACTGTTGCT
>JAJRTC010000047.1 GCA_024278445.1 Nitrospirota bacterium | reverse complement strand
TTGGCAACATAGACGACACAGGCTACCTTGAGGCGGATCTTGCTGTTCTGGCCGGGGAAGCTAACGTTTCTCTCGATGTAATGGAAGACGCTCTTGTGCTGATACAAAGCTTCGACCCCCCCGGCGTTGCCGCTCGTGATATCAAGGAATGCTTGGGCCTGCAACTTTACGCCGCCGGCATGAAAAACTCGCTGGCCGAAAAGCTTGTAATGGAGAGGCTGGAAGACCTCAACGAGCGCCAGTTCTCAAAAATATCCAAGACATACGGTGTCGACGTTGAAGAGGTGGTAGAAGCTATACGTATAATACGTGAACTAAACCCCAAACCGGGCCTTGAGTTTAATAAAGAGGATACTCATTATATAACTCCCGATCTTTACGTGGTGAAGGTTGATGGGGAATATCAGGTGTATCTAAACGATGATGGCATCCCCAAGTTGCGGATAAATCAGTATTACAAATCTATTTTAAAGAGCAAGAACGAGTCCAAGAGCGAGTCTCAAAAGGTAACCAAGGATTATGTAGAAAACAAGTTCCGTTCGGCTATATGGATGATAAAAAGCATTGAACAGCGCAGGCAAACAATGCTAAAAGTTGGCCGTAGCATATGCAAGTTTCAGCGTGAATTTTTGGATAAAGGAATAAGTTATCTTAAGCCCTTGATATTGCGGAATGTAGCCGACGACATTGAAATGCACGAATCAACAGTAAGCCGTGTTACAACCAATAAATATATCCATACCCCGCAGGGGCTTTTAGATATGAAGTTTTTCTTTCATTCTGCCGTAGGCTCTTATCTTGGCAACGACATGTCGTCGGTCAGGGTGAAGGAGATGATTCGCCAGATATGTAAGGACGAAGACGCTGGCAAGCCTCACACAGACGACCAGATTGTTAAACTGCTTCAGTCCAAGGACGTTAAAATAGCAAGACGTACCGTGACCAAATACCGCAAGGAGCTTCATATACTACCAACTTCGAAGCGTCGGCGGCTATACTTGTAACAAGTATTTTTCAGGAGAATTAAAATGCAGATTACAATAACAGGACAAAACATTGATGTAACACCTGCCTTAAAAAGCTATACCGAAGAGAAGGTACAAAAGGTCAGGCGCTATCTCAATACAACAATTAACGCCCACGTTATCCTGAAGGTTGAAAAACTCGACCAGATAGCGGAAGTCACGATACACGCCAACGGCGTTGATCTTCACGGCGAAGACAAAAGTGAGAATATGTATGCCGCCATTGATGGTGTCATGGATAAAATTGATCGGCAGGCGAAAAAATTCAAGGGTAAAGCGCAAGCCAGAAAGAAAGGAAGCCCTTCGGCCAGCGAGCTGATAAGCGAAATGGAAGAAGGTGCTTGATTGTTTTTCCACTTTGGTGCAGATTATAGCGCTTTTAAAATATCAGCAGATCGGTAGCCGATGAAAATAGTAGATTTTCTGAAAAGGGAGAATTGTGTCGCATCCCTGTCTTCTACAGCCAAAGAAGAGGCTCTTCGTGAGCTGTGCGATCTTTTACGCACAAACGGAGATGTGGAAGACGGGCCGGCCATTTTTGAAGCTGTGATTAACCGTGAACGGCTCGGTTCCACCGGCATAGGCGATCATGTGGCCATACCTCACGCGAAAACGCCTGAGGTAGAATATATCACAGCCGCCTTTGGGCTTTCACGTAGCGGGGTAGAGTATTTTGCCGTTGATGACAAGCCTGTGCGCCTTATTTTTCTTCTTGTTGCGTCAGATAACGCTACCGGAGTACATTTAAAGGCGCTTGCCAGGATATCAAGACTTCTGAAAAGCGAGACCTTCAGAAAAGAGATTGAAAACGTAAAAAGCCCTGAGGAAATTTACGAGACGATAGAAAGAGAAGATATAAAGCTCGGTTAACCATAACCGGAAGCCGTATCTATATCCGTTGATTTACATAAGGTAGCTTATGAATACGCAGGAGGCCGGAAGGGCCGGATATTTGCTTATAGCGCATGGAGCGTTGGCTTATGAACTGGTAAATACGCTGGAATTTATAGCGGGCGCGAAATCGAATGTACACGCGCTTGCCATAGACCATGTGTTAGACGTAGACAAGGCGCGAGACAGCGTAATGGAAGCGATAGACGACCTTATGACGGAGCATGGCGTAATTATCATGACCGATCTTTTCGGCGGCGCTCCTTCAAACATCGCTCTTTCGATGCTCGACGATAAAAACATAGAAATTGTGGCCGGTGTTAACCTGCCAATGATGATCCATGCCGTTTCACTTGATGAAGATGTTCCACTTCGCGAAAGGGCGGAGCAATTAAGAGACTATGGAAAAAACAACATTTTTGTAGCATCTGAGGTTCTCAACAAAAAACGTAACAGCGGCAAGGCTGGTAAATAAGGATGAGAGGGTGACTATAGATATTGCAGGTGATCCGGCCAACTTCTTTCAGGGAATACCCACATCCTCAGGTGTTGTAATAGGCAAGGCTTACCTTCTGGATCGTCACATGATATGCGTCCTTGAGCGCAAGATTCAGCCAGGTGAGGTAAGCGATGAAATAGAGAGGTTCCGCTCGATCACTGAAGCGGCTCAAAACGAAATGCACGCGATAAGCGACAGGGCGCGTAATGAACTTGGCGAAGACATTCCTTTCATGATCTTCGACGCCCACTCGCAACTTTTAAAAGATCCCTCGCTCATAAAAGACGTTGAAAAAATCATTAGCGAACAACTGTGCGGAGCTGAATGGGCATTAAAAATATTGCTTGAAAAATTCCACACACGTTTTTCAAAAATAAAAGATAAATATTTCAGAGAACGGCT
>JAJRTC010000046.1 GCA_024278445.1 Nitrospirota bacterium | reverse complement strand
TCTCGGCGCGGGAATAATGATGATAGGCGTCGCCCTCTACCTAACCAAATCTGGCGGCAAAAAACAGTAGGAAGTTTACAACCTCTACTTTGCTTTTAGGCAAAAGAAAGATAAGGTGAGTTAATAAATTGATATTTCGGTAGTTATTTTTTAATATAATTAAAAATAAACTCGAACAAATGGCGAAATACCATTGAAGTGGTTTCTCAATAATTGGGCGATTTAAAGTAACACCCCTATGAAAAAAAATTGGCATGAGTTCCGCGACCCCATTCATGTCTTTATTCGTGTTTCTACTGATGAAAGAAAAATAATAGATTCTCGCCCGTTCCAACGTTTAAGGCATATTCATCAACTTGCCATGACCAATCTCGTATATCACGGAGCAACTCACAAAAGGTTTGAACACTCTCTTGGTGTAATGGAATTAGCAAGTCGTATATTTGATGTGATTACCAATCTAAACAATATTCATGATGTTGCAAGAGAAATCATTCCACCAGAGCCATCTGAACTTAGTTACTGGCGAGGGGTTTTGCGTATTGCTGCATTATGTCATGACTTGGGGCATTTACCATTCTCCCATGCTGCAGAATACGACTTACTTCCTGATGGTTGGAATCATGAAAAATTTACGGTTAATCTTATCAAAAGTGATGAGATGGAAAAAATCTGGAAAGAAATAAGACCCATTCCAAGCTCCGATGACATAGCGCAAATAGCCGTAGGGTTTGATAAAAGTAAACTAGATGATTTAGAACGAGCAGATTGGAAAACAATACTTTCTGAAATTATAACTGGAAAGGCATTTGGAGCAGATCGTATTGATTATCTATTGAGAGATTCTTTACATACAGGTGTAGCCTATGGAAAGTTTGATCACTATAGATTAATTGATACTTTACGCATTCTCCCTCAAAGTAACGATGATTCAAGTGAGCTTAGTTTAGGAGTTGAAGATGGTGGTATTCATTCAGTTGAAGCGTTATTGCTGGCAAGATATTTTATGTTTAAACAATTATATTTTCATCATGTAAGAAGAATATATGACATACACCTAAAAGAGTTTTTAAAAGAATGGCTACCAGGAGGAGTTTTCTCAACAGAGTTGGAAGGTCACCTTAAAATGACCGATAATGAAGTTAATTCCGCTATTTTAGAAGCAACTCATAATGACAGCCTATCAGAACATGAGCCAGCTAAACGTATAGTTGAAAGAAAGCATTTTAAGTTACTTTATGAGCCAAATCAAAGAGGTTTGAAAAGTTTAAAGCCAGGTAAAATATTTTCTCAAAAAGCAAAGAAAGAATTGGGGGAAAATACAATAATATACGATTCCTATTCTGAAAAGGGCACGAGAACAAATTTTCCTGTTTTAACAAAAAGCGAAAAAATAAGGTCATTTGAGGAAATTACAAGAACACTAAGCATGGATAAACCACTTGTTGCTAATGGGGAATATGTTTTTGTAAGTCCTGAAAAATTTGAAGAGGCAAAAAAATGGCGTGATAAGAACTTGGAGCAAATACTTGCGTCAGAGGAAAGGGAGGGGGAAGAATGAAAAATTTAGCACGTAAAGCGGTACTGTTGTCTTTGGTTGAGAATCTTAGAGATAGAAAAAGCTGGTGTAGTGAAACTCATATTCAAAAGACGGTTTATTTTTTGCAAACATTGCTTAGGGTGCCTTTAGGGTTTGATTTCATTTTGTACAAGCATGGGCCTTACTCATTTGAGTTGAGTGACGAGATAATGCTAATGCGAACGGATTCTTTTATAAAGCTTATACCACAACAGCCATATGGTCCTAGCTTGACCAGCGGAGACAGAGGGGAATTGTTAAAAAATAATTTTCCTAAAACAATTGATAAATACAAAAAACAGGTTAAATTTATAGCTGAACAGTTAGGAGATCAAAAAGTATCCAAACTAGAGAAGGTAGCAACTGCTTTATATGTAACAGAAGAAAGAAGCAAGATGTCTCGTACCGAAATGGCACAACGAATTCATAAGTTAAAAAAACATGTGTCAGTAGCTGAAGGTGAAGAAGCCCTAAAGGATGTAGAAAAAATTAAAAAAGCAGCTAAAAAGCTTGCTTCATAGCAATTTTCCTAAAAGAAAAGTAGGGGCTTTTAATTTCCTAAAGTTTTTTAGCGTCCATGAAGGCGGCTGTAGACATGGCTGTCCATGGTTCTATTTGCCGTGCAAACTTTTGAAAATTGGCGTAGACCTTTGCTATTTTCGGGTTGCCCGCCGACAGTTCCTCGTAGGTTTCTTTTGATAGTTCGTGAAGTTTTTTTATTACGTCGTCCGGATATTTTAAGATGTTCACTTTATATTTTGATACCAGCTCGTTTAAGGCTGATCCGTTTTTCGCGTCAAGTTCGGCGAGCGTCATAAGGTTTGCTTCGGCTGATGCGCTTTTAACTATCTGCTGTAAATCTTTCGGGAGTTTGTCCCACGCTTTTTTGTTGATGACAAGCTCAAGGCAGGAGCCCGGTTCGTGCCAGCCGGGATAGTAGTAATACTTGGCGGCGCGATAGAACCCGATTTTCAAATCGTGGTAAGGGCCCACCCATTCAAGGGCGTCTATAACACCACGCTCCAACGCCGTGTAGAGTTCTCCTCCTGGTAGAAGGACAACGTTTACGCCGGCTTTACTAATAACCTTGCCGCCTAAACCCGGGATACGCATCTTTAAACCTTTAAGGTCGGCCAAGCTGTCTATTTTTTTGTTGAACCATCCGCCCATCTGCACGCCTGTGTTACAGGCCGGTAGCGGAACAAGGTTAAAAGGGGCGTAAACTTCGCGCCACAGGTCCAGCCCGCCGCCGTAATACATCCACGCGTTTAGTTGTTGCGCCGTAAACCCGAACGGGGCGGACGTAAAAAATTGCGCTTCAGGAACTTTTCCGGCCCAATAATATGCCGCGCCATGCCCCATTTCGATAGAGCCTGAACTTACCGCGTCGAACACTCCCAAGGGTGGCACAAGCTCGCCGCCGGCGAAGACCTGTATTGACAACCTGCCGCCCGACATGATTTTAACTTTTTTGGTGAACTCTTCAGCACCTGTTTGCAGAACCGGGAACTTGGGTGGCCATGTGGTGACCATTTTAAAGCGGAACTTTTTTGGACTTGCGTGAACGGCCGGAGCGGAGACAAGGCTTCCGGTTCCTACGGCCGCTGTCAGGGTTCCGGCTTTTGCCAGAAATTCCCTTCGTTTTATCATAGTTTTGGAGCAGGCTTTTTTTCGTGTATAGATCTTGCCACGTCGAGCATCTCGCGCCCTTCTACATATGTGGTAGAGACTACCCTGGAAACACGGCTTAACTGATGCACGAGTTCCTTGATTCTGCGGGAGAGGTTTAAAATATCTACAACGGCCTGGTTTATTTCGTCAGGAGTGGCGGTGTCCCACTCTTGTAAAAACTCGGCATTACCGATGATGCCGGTTAGCGGGTTGTTGATTTCATGTTGAAGGGTAACAGACATTTTTAATGCCGTTTCAAGTTCGCGGCTTGCCGAGACTTCTTTTTCTAGGCTTTTGATTCTAAGGTGAACCTTTACTCGTGTCACCAGTTCTTCAGGGTTAAACGGCTTGGTGATATAGTCACTGGCACCGATCTCCATTCCGTATAGTTTGTCGTCCAACTCTCTTTTCGCCGTTATCATAATGACGGGAATGAATTTCGTTTTTTCGTTCTCTTTTATTTGTCTGCAAACTTCAAAACCGTCGATTCCCGGCATCATGATGTCCAGCAGTATAATGTCTGGCGGAGATTCGTTGATGATGGTCAACGCGTCTTCACCGTTGTTTACGGTTTCCACTTCATAAGACCCGAGTTTGGTAAGGGTCATTTGGATGAGCAGGGCGATGTTAGGATCGTCGTCTACCACCAGAATTTTTGACATATCGTAAACTTTGAAATAAAAAATTACAATTTGTTAAGCGGATATTTTAACATAATATATAATAATGCACAGGCCTCTTTAAAAAGGAACACCGGTGGGCGGCGACGAGCAAAGAAAACATCCAAGAATAACCATGAACATCCATGCCAAGGGTGTTATCAACGCCGTGGGCCGGTTTACGCAATTTACCGCTGAAGTGGTTAATCTTTCTAAAGGGGGTGCGGGCATAAAGCTCTCGGCCGGATCCACGGCCAAGGTTAAAAAAATGATTGAGAACGGGGCCGACATTATTGGAGCGGAGATTATGATGACGCTTGTTAGCTATGTTGAAGAGAATATGGCGGCTACAGGTTCCATCACCTTTCTTAACGACAAAAATCCGCACAGGATGGATATCGGGGTTGATTTAAATCCTTTGGATAAAAAAAGCTTGGCCACCCTTGAGGTTCTTCTCGACATGGCTCCGGGTCTTGCCGGAATAGAGGCCAGCATGGGGTTTACGGAAGCCAATCACTTTGCCTCGTTAACCGAGTTTACGCATGAAATGATTCAGTTTGCGATTATCACGGAAAAAAGAGAGATGTTCTGGATAAAAAATGAACGCTATATGTTTGTTGGAATGCACAAAACGGACAACGGTGAGTTGCATCTTGATTGCATAGAGAGCGTGGATAATCCTGGCACGGTTTTTTGTGCCGACTGCATGGAAACGATTGACCCGACTTCACTTCTATAAAAATTTCATGGTATTAACGAGCGGAGTTTTTGAGGATCCGTTAAAAAGAAAGGGTAATCCCTCGCGCGGGCCGTTTCCCATTCACTCATCGATTCTTCAAGGCTTGAAAGCTGTTCCTTTAGCCTGTTAATTTCCGGTGCCATAAGCGTTTTCATTTCGTCGTTTAGTTTGCGTATTATAAGGCCGGTTGTTTTTCTGTCGGTTTCAGGGAACGCCATTTTTTTTACAAGCCGGTTCTTTTCGGCTACGAGATGGGCGATTTCCTTCCTCTCCTCTCCTGCCGCTTTTTCCGGATTTTGTTCGGCCAGCCTAATCTTTTTAGTAATAACGTCAATCTTTTCCTGAGGGTTTTCAATCGGGACATCAAGCCCCAAAGTGGCGGAGATGCACGCGTATCCGGGAGGGGCGATTCCGTAGAACCGCTCTATTATTTTGTCGGTGATCGTGTCGTATTTGGCCCCACCTACGCCGTGTATGAAAAGATCAAGAACAAAAAGCCGCAGGTAAATAGTGAGGGTGATAGCCTTGGGGCGTATCTTTAAACTGCCGGATGTAATGTCACTGATAGATGCTGTTTCTGTTCCGTTTCCTGTTGATAAAATAATGTTGCCGTTATTATCTCGTTTTACAAAAAGGGGTGTGCGGCCAGTGTTTTCTCTAATGCCCCAGAACGGAGTTTCGAGCCATCCGTTATCACGGACGCCAAGATCAGGAAACGGGTTTGCCGGATAACGCAGTTTGCGTAGCTTACGATATTTTGCAAGCTCATCGTTATACACGCTAAAGAAATTTTCGATATTTTCAAAAATATCTTCTGCAAAAGCAAGAAAAGGGGGAGTGTCGCAAAGAAGCGATACCGGGAGTTCCAGGTAACCTTTTCCTGCCGTAACAGGTTCGTCCCAAACCCGTCGCATAATTATCATGGTGTCCGCAAGGCTGTTTGCGGCGGAAAATTTTTTAGGTGAAAGCCGTTTCAAGTAACACGATAAAACTTCAGCATGCGCGCGAAGAGATTCACTTTTCGACAACTCTTCAAGTTCAGCTCTTAACACGTGCTTTATCTGATCGAAAGAGGGTGCGTTAACCTGTTCAAAAATTTTTCGCTCAGCCGGTGCGGGAAGCAGGGTTACGCTTTTCTTGCCAAGTTTTTTAGAAGAGACTTCTGGCATTGAAAAACTCTCTCCCCTGAACTCGTCGGAGTCGACAGTTATAAAAAGCGGTGTTGCGTTAAGCTCTTCTGCCTTTTTATTCATCGCCACTATTTTTATCATAACCCCCGGATGGAATATGGCCGGTTGATGTCCGGTGGCGATTATCGGGGCGTCTTCTGCTAATGGCACTACGGAATTTAACCCAAGGCCTTTTGTATATTCTGTCGCTTTTTCAAGCGCTGTTTTGCGGGCTTCGATAGCCTTTGCCATCAGCTTTTTATTTTGCGCAAAGCTGTTTTTTCTTTTTTCTATATTTTCTTCAAGCAGGTCGCCATACGTTTTAAATGGCGGAACGAAAAGAGTTTCACCCTCTTTTTCCGGAACTTTTATTTCTGTAAAGCTCAAAGAACAATATCCCGCAGGTCGGATAACCCAAGAGGACTTTTCGTCATCACAGGCTCGCCTCGTTTAACTCCTATCAGGTCGCCAAAATAAGCGGCGCGGGCGTTTAGCTTTTCTATGATTTCATCTTCGCGTCCTGTTGCGTAAAATTGCGATTTGTACGCGCAAAGCGCCTCTACTTTACGGTCGAAAGTTTTGGTTATATCCATTATGAAAGCCGGATTTACTATTTGGCGCAGATGGGACGAGTGGTAAAAAAATATTTTTTTCGGATACCACGGGGCATGGGCCATATCAGTTTTCGTAAGCTTTGCGTCGAACCGCGCTTTCCACGCAATTCTGGATCCTTCGATATGGTCCGGGTGCGAGTCTTGCTCCCCTTGAATGAAAACCATTTTAGGCTGCAGACGCCGGTATATTTCGGCCACCTTTCTTCTTGCTTCAACGGTGTCCATAAGTTTTCGGTTTTCAAGGTCAAGAGTTATTCTTGTTTTCACCTTCAGGATATCTGCGGCTGTGCCAGCTTCTTTTGCGCGGGTGGCAGGGTCTCCAAAGGGGGTTGGTTCACCGTTTGTAAGGTCTAACATGGCAACGTCATACCCCAAGTCCACAAGGCGGGCAACACTCCCCCCGAAACCGATCTCTATGTCGTCCGGATGAGTTCCGACGACAAGGGCATCGACCATCTTTTAAGTTCTCTTTCAATAATTCGTTTGTAATATTCAAACCGCGACACAGGGTCGTCAAGCTCGGAGCCGAAGGAGCGGTTCAGGTTTTTATAAATTCTCGGCACGGCGATCTCTTTTACCGTCAAGCCAAAATATTTTGCCTGTACCCAAAACTGGAGCGGCATTGCGTATCCTGGTTCATTGAGCGCAAGTTTGGTGAGCGCCGAAACCCTGTAGAGCTTGAATCCGCAAAAAGAATCGGTTAAACCATATCCTGTCATGCCGTTTATAATTTTGGTTATCCGCCGGTTTATAGCGCACCTGTCGGGTGGGGCGGTGTCGTCTTCTTTCGTTTCATTAAGATATCTGCTACCAGACAAGACATCGGAATCCCCCAGGTTAGCAAACATTTTAGGGATCATGCACGGCTCATGCTGTTCGTCGCAATCTATGGTTATGACCTGTTCATAACCTTTCTCCACGGCGTATCGGAGCCCGTCGATAATGGATTGCCCGTAACCCAGGTTTTTATCGCGTCGCACAACTTTAACCCGGTCAAAATCGAGAAGCGCTTCGTATGAACCGTCTGTCGATCCGTCATCGATAGCTAATATGTCGCCAGCATGATATTGCCTTATTTTTTCCAGTACGCGTGCGAGAGTTTCTATTTCGTTATATACGGGAATAACCACAAGTTTCATCACAAAGCCTCGAAAATAGCTCTAAAAACATTTCGCATATTATAACTTGAGTGGGGCAAGGTGGGCAAAATATGCTGTGATAAGCTCTCTATAACTCATTCACGGCTTTCATTATATCTATCCACGGCAGATATCCGCCATGGGCTTCACACACTCCCAATATATATGACGGGTTGATTCTGGTTTTACCATGCGGATGGGTGAGAGTGCTTTGGGGAACGCGTGCCATTTCTGTAACCTCGTCGGCAATAATTCCTATTTTGCCACGGGAGAATGTCATAATTATAATTCTGGTATCCTTGGTGGCGGCGGCTCTTGGAAAGCCGAAAATGCTTCTAAAAGACGTAACCGGGATTATTTCTCCCCGCAGGTTTATAGCACCAGTAATAGCGGAGTTTGCCCTTGGCGTGGGTGTT
>JAJRTC010000045.1 GCA_024278445.1 Nitrospirota bacterium | reverse complement strand
TGAAAAATTTAGAAACTCATGACTAATACGGGCTAGTGAAATTTTGCCACTTCCGCTATCCTGTAGCCTATGAAAAAAATTCTGTTCCTGGCACCGCAACCTTTTTTTGAGGCAAGAGGGACGCCTATAAACGAAAAACTGCTTGTCACGGCGCTATCGGAACTTGGGTACGAAGTAGACATGCTCACCTACCCTCATGGCGACGACGTGCAGATTCCGAACGTGACCATAAAAAGAATTCCGCGTATCCCCGGTGTCGGTAAAGCGCCCATCGGGCCGTCGAAAGAAAAAATTATATATGACGCCGTGATGTTTTTTTACGCATTCCGGATGATGTTCAGCAAGCGCTATAACGTTATTCACGCTGTGGAGGAGTCTGTTTTTATCGCATGGGTTTTGAACAAGGTTTTTGGGGTATCTTACGTTTTTGATATGGACTCGCATATGTCCGACCAGCTTAAATATGGCGGCTTTGCGAAGTCAGGTGCCTTGCTTCATTATTTTAAGGCTATGGAACTTCTCTCCATGAGAAGGTCTGGCGTGGTGATAACCGTGTGCCAATACCTTACAGATATCGCTGAAAAAATAGTTGATAAAAGCCAAGTAGTGCAGATAGAGGATATCCCACCGCCTCTTTCCCCCCCTCCTGATGGAGTAACGAAGGAGAGCCTGCGTCGGGAATGTAAAATACCTGACGCCTCACCTGTCGTTTTGTATACCGGCAACTTTGAAAAGTATCAGGGGGTAGAGCTCATTATGGATTCTGCACCGGTTATAGTTGAATCCGAGCCATCCGTGAGGTTTTTGATTGTCGGCGGAAGCCCGAAAGACGTAGCGCGGTATAGAGGTGTCGCCGAATCAAAAGGGCTGGCTGAGAACTTTGTGTTTACCGGTTCAAAGCCTATTGAACTTATGCCGGTTTTCATGGAAATGGCAGACATCCTGCTGTCTCCCCGCCTTGATGGAACCAACACGCCGCTTAAAGTTTATACTTACCTTGCATCGGGCAAGGCTATCGTAGCCACCGACCTGCCCACCCATACGCAGGTTTTAACGAAAGACCTGGCAATCCTCACCAAACCGGAAAAAATGGAATACGCTGATGGCGTTCTGTTACTATTAAAAGATCAGGCTCTGCGTAACCAGTTAGGCAAAAAAGGGCGAGCCCTGGTTGAACAAAAGTATAACTTCAATGTTTTCAAGGTGAAACTGGCTTTGGCCTATCGCAAGGTATAATTTTAAGTTTTCGTCGATTTAAAGGAGAGGGGCCAGATGAGCGGCCCCTTTATTTTTTTATATGGGATTTATAAGTCATCTTGCTAACATCGCAAGGTTCAAGTTAGGCGCCATCACCCCCTCGTGCGGGCCGATGAAAGTCCAGTGGGAGCTTACCTATCATTGCAACTTGAAATGCCAGCACTGCCAGATATGGCAGATACCAACAGACGAGATAAACAAAAACACATTGTCGTTTGACGAGCAGAAAAAAATCGTGGACGACCTTGCAAAAAACGGCGTGCGCCACGTCTCCTTCTCTGGCGGTGAGATGTTTTTGCAAAAGACGGTGTATGAACTCATTGCGTATGCAAAGAACCTTGGCATGAAGGTTGGCGGCAACTCCAACGCGTTTTTGATAAACGAGGAGATAGCGCAAAAGGTTGTCGATTCCGGCCTCGACATGCTCTACATTTCCATGGATGGTGACAACGTTTTAACGCACGATAAAATACGTGGCGTGGAAGGGGCGTTTGACCGCGTATTCGAAGGCGTAAAAAACTTGCGAAACATAAAGCCTGACATGAAAATATTTTTTAACACGACGATAAACAGGGAAAATGTGGGCCAGCTCGTGGGCGTTGCGCGTCTTGCAAAAGAACATAAAATAAGTGGCCTGACCATCGAGATGACCAACACGTTTGATAAATATTCACCTAATAACGAGCTTTTGCTGACAGACGATCAACTGCCGCTTTTGCGTGACCAGATAAAAAAATTGTTCGATGAATACTCCGAATTGTTGCCGCATCACGCAGGTTATTTTGACGAGTTTGAAACATATTTAAAAAACCCGAACGAGCTTTATAAATATCGCTGTCTTGCAGGCTTTACCACGGCGCAGATACATCCTAATGGCGACCTTTACGCCTGCCCCGTGGCGTTTGAGAAAATCGGCAACTTAAGCGAAACGTCTTTTAAAGAACTATGGTTCTCCGATAAGGCTGACAATAACCGAAAAAATATAAAAAATGGAAAACATCCGATATGCTGGATAACGTGCATCTCTCCGGCCAACCAATATTTAAGTTACCTGTCGCCCACCAAGTTTCATAAGCTACTGGCACCCAAGACACTTGCGCACATATTAAAAAAAATCTGACTATGAACAAATTTTTGCACTTTAAAAATCTGGCGGAGAGATACCTTTCGTATATCAGGCGGGATGAAGTTGTCGCAAAACTTCCGAACAGAATTTGGATAGAGCCAACCCCTTCTTGCAACCTGGCCTGCGGGTATTGCCCAAACGGAATGGATGTCAAGTTCCCGACAGGCTTAATGAAGATGGAGCTTTTTAAAAAAGTGATAGATGAGCTTGAAGGCTCGTTGTATGACGTCAACCTTTTTCACCGTGGCGAATCGCTTATACATCCTGAACTTCCGGCGATGGTCAAGTATTGCGCCGATAAAGGAATGCACACGAGGCTTCACACAAACGCGGGGCTTTTAACGGAGGATCGCGCAAAAGCGCTCATAGACGCAGGGTTGTCATATGTTTCTTTTTCCATTGATGGATATACAAAGCCGGTATATGAAGCTAACAGAAAGAAAGGTGATTTTGACGTAACCATCGCCAACATAATAAGCTTCCTTAAGCTTAAACAGGAAAGTGAAAAACCGTTTACAATCGTTCAGGTTATGGAGATTGGCGAAGAAGCCGATGGAAAGCAGGAGCGGCGAGAAGCTTTTGAAGCACGATTTCGTAACTTGCCGCTGGATAGATTTATCGTCCGGACTCCGCATAACTGGGCGGGAGATTTTGAAGAATTTGGTCACGGCATAAAAGATAATGGCGATACGCGCTTTACCCCTTGCACGTTCCTGTGGTATTCGATGACAATATTTTTTGACGGTACGGTGGCTCCTTGCCCGCAAGATTTTTTTGCAAAAATAAACCTGGGCAACGTTGCCGAAACTTCAGTAAGCGAGGTCTGGAACGGCGAACCTATGAAAAAAATGAGGCGGCGTATGAAATCGTGTGACGTTAAAGGATTAGAGCCGTGTGATACATGCGATATCCTGACCCGTAAAACGTTCATGGGTGTGCCTACTAATTACCTCTCCACCTTTATAAAGGATAACCTGTTCGTAAAATGAGTTGTGATGCATGCCCCGATCCGCAAGATGACTGGATCATGAACAAGGAGATTGATCGCGTGCTGGTTACAGGCGCTGGCGGTTTCGTCGGGCGCAGGCTCTGCCAGATGTTATCCGACATGGGATACAAGCTTCGCGTCCTTGTGCGTAACGATAGATACGAAGAATTTTTCAGGCTTCATAAAGCAGAAATTTGTACGGGAGATATCACAGACCCGGAAGTGCCGGACTGGATAACAGACGGCGTCTGCGGCGTTTTTCATTTAGCCTCGATAGTGCAGGAGGCCGGCATACCGGACGCCGAGTTCTGGGACGCAAATTATACGGCTACCAGAAGATTGCTGAAAGCGGCTGTAAAAAAGAAGGTTAAAAAGTTCGTCCATTGTTCC
>JAJRTC010000044.1 GCA_024278445.1 Nitrospirota bacterium | reverse complement strand
CCATCATACCCATGGGGCACGCGAGGGAGGGGAGGTAGTTTGCTTAAACGAGATCGCCACGGTCGCGAATACCCACTCCCTCGCATGACGAGTGAGCGTAAATTGTCGCCTTGAACTCGTTTCGTTAGTTCAGGGCAGGCTCCGCGAAGAATCGTACCAATTGCTACAACCCTTCAACGTTCACATAAAAACTTTCGCCCCAATCCGCTAATTCAGGCGTATAAAGTAATTGGCGCACCCATACGTTCCATACGATTATACGAAAACCTGATAACGCACAACCCGCCGATTTAGACAAAAAACGGCAGGTGTAGAAAGTTTTTACACTTGCTAAAGGTCCATGGTTTCCATATAACAGCTTGAATATTAAATGCATTACTGCATTCTTAACAACTCCACTAGCTATATTGCAAAACCTGCTGTAAACTTTCTTTACAGTTGCCCATAGCGACTATTTTGCCATAAGTCTTTCTAATTCATGGTGATACATAAAGAATGAATAAAAAAGGGGGATTTGAGGGTAATGAGAAAGATGTGTTTGGCCTTTCCGTATCCGTATCGGGCGATAACGTTCTGATAGGCGCGTATGCTGACGATGCGGGAGCAGGAGACGCCGGGTCTACCTATCTTTACACGGCTTCCAAATCCGTTCCGGAGCCATCGTCTCTGCTTCTGCTTGGCTCCGGTCTTTTCGGGTTCGGCTTGTTCTGGAGGATGAAACAAGAAGGATAAGCACAGCTAATTGGTGTGAATCTTAAGAAATCAGCGCAGAGGCCTTCGATAAAACTTCTTTTGTAACAGGCTCCGGAGCACGGCATTTAAACTGCGCCTTTCTTGCTTTCCAATCCATACTTTTTATTTGGTCGGAAAGAACCACACCATTTACCTCACAATCAGACGGTAGCAATACCTCAAAAGGATAGCCCTTTGATTGTGTGGTTACAGGGCAGGCTATAAGCAACCCCGTTTTTTTGTTATAGGGTCGTGTGGTGAAAGAACCAGCGCAGGGTGATGCCCGGCCTGTTCGTGCCCGGCTTGGGGATTAAACTGAACCAATATCAGGTCGCCACGACCAGGGAGATAACTCTTGTTTTTTACCAAATTTCCCTGCCCTGTGGTTTGCCGGTATCCACTTCCCCATGCAAATTATTGTTGGTAATCCCGGCAAGCAGTTCTTTAAGGTCATATTTTTTCAGCGTTGCAGGCGCCACAACTATCTTGCCATCAGACACCGTAATATCAACCCTGTCTTCAGAATGAAGGTCAACTTCCTTGGCATATGCGCTTGGAATACGAACAGCCAGGCTGTTGCCCCACTTTTGAACTTTTGTTTTCATAAATCATCCGCACAAATAACGTGTACACATAGTATATACAAAGTAACCGTGTCCGGCAAGAAGGCGTCCATAGCTTTTCACTTTAAATATTCCCCTGGCTACTCTTCGGGGATTTCCGCCTCGCCCGCCTTGATGAGGCTACGTTTCATCAGCACCGGGCCAACGAGTTGATTTACCACGACCACCGCGATTATAAGGGTAGAAAGCTGAGCGCCCCATTCCGGAAACTGTTTGCTTATCATCATGGCGAAGCCTAAGCTCACTCCGGCTTGGCCGATAAAACCTGTCCACGCAAAACCGCCGATAGATTCGTTTTCCCCTGCCATTTTCAAACCTTTAACCGAGCCTAGATAGGTTCCGGTCATTCTGAGGACAACGAGCAGAGTTGCGAAAAACCAGACGTCGGCGAACGCGCCAACGTCTAGCCCATGGCCTGTGAGCGAGAAAAAGATAACAAAAATGGGAAGCGAACTCATGTCTAGCCCGTGGATGAGCTTCTCACCCTCTTTTGAGTAGTTTTCAACGATAAACCCAATGACAATGCAGGCAAGGAGCGGGCCGATACCCAGAATCTGGCAAACCTCCACCACTACCACCGCAAGGCCAAGAACAAAAACCGCCACGTTTTCCGATGTGACCCGAAGATAACTTATCATCACGAGCCCGGCCAGCGACCCCACAAAAAGGGAGACGGCAATGTCGTACATAATGTGATAGGCAAACGATAAGCCTGTTGCGCCCTCGCTTCCCGTAACCGCCTGGGCAACCGAGATGGCTAAACCGAAAGCGGCGATAACCATAACGTCTTTTAACACGGTTACGCCGATAATGGTTTCAGACACGGGGCCGCGCGACCTTGTTTCTGTGATAACCGCCATTGCCGTGGCCGGAGAGTTGGCCATGGCTACCACCCCTAAAAGAAGCGCGCCTGAAAATGCGATCGCGAAAGAAGCACCTACGAACCCGGATAGATAAAAAACGGTGAAAAAAACGGTAAATACCATCGCAAAAGTAAAAAAGCTTTGTGCGCCGGCCACATAAAGTAAGGCTTTAATGCGATGTCTGAATTTGGAAATTTTAAGCTCGCCTCCGGCAGAAAACGCGATAAGCGCAAGGGCGAGGTTGTCGACAAGCCGCAAAGGTTCCGCCCCCTCAGGCGTTATCACCGATAGCCCGAACGGGCCGGCCAAAACGCCTGCAATTAAAAAACCGGTTATCATGGGCGCTCCAAATAATAAAGTCACCCGGCCCAGCAGAAAAGCGAAAAGCAACAGGAACCCAAGTGAGAACGTGCTCTCGGCCAGGGGGGGTAACGATGTTTGATATGAAGCGGTGAGCGCCTGTGTAAAAAAGGCGAGCCCCAGCAGGGTGGCGATTAGTAAAAACTTGCGTGCAAACGTCACCCTGTTTCCCTCCCTAACGAGCGGCGGATAAGGAAAGGCGCGATAATTTCGTTTATAACGGTGGCGGTGATGATAATGGTAAAAGCGACCTGTGCTTCCTTGCCCGGATAGACAAGGGTATAGTTAAGCCCAATCGCGATGGAGAGCGCCCCCTGCGCCGTTAGGGCCAAACCAGCTCCTTTGGGTATCATGTTTTGAATTCCAAGATAGTCGCCAGCTTTGTTAACAGAAACAACTTTAAGCCACAGTCGCACTGCCACGATAACAATGGCCGCCATGAAGGCGGGCAGGCTCGTTTCGCTTATAAGGATTCCCGTTAGCAGGAGCATAATGACGTAAAAAGGTTTTTCGGTGGCATACATCATTGTAAAAACCCGGTCGTCCGGTTTTAGAATGTTGCCAAGCACAATGCCTGTGAGCAGGCTTAAAAAGAGGGGCGAGATCCCAAGGTAAAAAGCTATGCCGGCGACAAAAATAAGAAAACCGATGAAAACCGTAAGGTCTTCTTCGTATGATAATTTTTCGCGTCCGAAAAACCGGAACATGAGGGCCAGCGCAAGCGCCATTACAATGGAGTAGAAAGTATACAAAACTCCGTGCCATGGTGAAAAAACGCCAAACTCCGTAGCCGGGAAAAAACAGAACAGAAAACCTACTACGAGCAAAATGGGGGCGACGTCGAGAGTTGAAACGATCATTAAAGTTCTGGCGGCGCTTTTCATTGTGACAGGTATCTCGCTTGCCATAAGGCTTAACGCCGTTGGTGACGAAACGGCTCCTGCGGCAGAAATTACACATGAGGCGGTTATAACTTCAGACCAGGTGAACCAGGGATGAAAGCTTAATACTGTAAAAAAGAGGGCAAAAAGAACGCTTCCCACAAAAGCCGCCTGAAACAGCGTGAGCGAAATTATCGCGGGGTCTACTTTTAAAAGGTCTTCACGTCTTAACTGGGTTCCGAAAATAAGCCCCGTCCACCCTAACCCAAGCGCTATAAAAGGGTTTAGTTGCTCAAGGCGGGTTGTGCTTATAAAGTCGAGCCCAATTGGCCCTAGCACCACCCCCACGAGTATAAATTCCCATCCTGTAAGGAAAAAGTCGCGAATTATTTTTGGAAGCTTTTCTTTTGAGAAAACAAGCTTCCCGCCAAGATAGCCTATGGCGATGAGGATGATGACTAGCCAGATGAATTTCATCTAATCAGCAGGCACGGCGCAAAAAAGGAGAAAAGATCAGTCGCCCTCTACAGAAAGCCCCTTTACCCTTTTCACAGGTAGCGTAAAGACAATTCCAGACGATGCTTCGGAGAAGGACATATAAACTTTTTCTATAAGCTCTATCACCTCGTCTACAAGTTCTGAATCCATCACGGAAATAATTGTTACGTTCGATTCGCGGACGCCTGAGAACATGCTCTTGAAACCTGCGAAGATAGGTATGTCCTGGGAGACAAGTTTTCCCATTCCTTTTGAATCGATGATTGTACAGCCGGTCACGCCAATCTCCAAAAAGGCGCCCACCACGTCTTCCACAGCTTCCGGACGGTTGAGTACGCATATAAGAAGTTCCTTTTCGCTCATAGGGTGTCAGCTATTGCAGAACTCTTCCAGCAGGTTGTAAAGCTTGTTTCCAGACTCAGCCAAAAGAAGGTTTTCAACCAGCTCTTTATTCTTGAGCGCCCGAACAATTGCGGCTAAAAGTTGTAAATGCGCCCTTGCAGACCTCTCGGAGCCGATTATCATAAAGACAAGTTGTACAGGTTCTCCGTCAATTGAATCGAACTCTATTCCACCCGGTGCCTGCCCGATAACGACCAGCATGTTTTCAATGTTTTCGCCCGACGCGTGCGGTATGGCCACTCCGCCCCCTATGCCGGTGGAGGAGAGCGCTTCTCTTTCCATCAGTTTTTCAAGCAGGATCTTTTTACGATTTCTTGATAATTTTCCTTTTTCTATCAAAAGATCAACCATGAGAGCGAGGCTTTTTTCTTTATCTTGGACCTCCATGCCGGTTAGAGCCAGGTCGCCTGAGATGAAATCGGTAATTTTAATATTCATAGTAATTAAAACAGTGCGTTAAAGCTTGCCAATCGTCGTTCCGAATCTACCGGAAATAGGTTATACTGGCTACGGGTCTTTGACGTTCAGGTCTTGTGAACTCTATCACATTCTTTCTTTCCGGAAAAGAAGCGGGATTATATGAAAGCGGAATCGGTAACCGACGAGGGTGGTGAGCGTCTTCTCGACATTACGCGCCACTACAGTCAAAACCTTGCAGGCTTAATGCTGGAGATATTTGCGCTTTACAACTTAAGCCGCACACTCCACGTCTCATTCGATATGGACGAGGTGTTTCATACGGTTGAAAAACAGATGAAAGAAACGCTTGGCATCTCCGAGTTTTCCATCATGCTGTTAGACGATGATAACGACACCTTAAGTGTGTGGAGGGCCAACAGCAATCATCATGACGCTATGAAAGATATTACCTTTGAGGTGGGCGAAGGCGTGTGCGGAGCCGTGGCGAAAACCGGCCAGACTATAGCGATACAGGATGTGAGAAAAGATGAGCGATTTCTTTTTTATAAAGGTGCCCACAAAAACGTAGGCTCGTTTTTTTCCGCTCCGCTCAAAACCGGTAACGGCAAAACCTTTGGCGTGTTTAATGTGAGCATGGAGAGCCCGAACGCGTTTAAGGAAAAAGACATGCTTGTGTTTAACGCTGTGGCGAGCCATGTGGCGCAGGCTATGGAAAGCTCAAAAATTTTTACAGAGAGTGTGAAACGCTCTATCACCGATGAGCTTACCGGGCTTTATTCCAAGCGATATTTTATGGATATTCTTGGCAAGGAGTTTTCAAACGCTTCAAGGCTTGGAGGTTTTTTCGCGCTTCTTCTAATGGATATAGGCAAACAGAACCTTGTTGCAAGCGCGGGCGCGAAGGCTATGGATGGCATTATAAAAAAAGTAGCCCAAACGCTGAAAAAAAATACAAGGCATGGTGATGTTATCGCAAGATACGATGGTTACAGAATCGCCGCCCTTTTGCCAGGCGCCAATAAAGACTCTGCCAAAATAGTTGCCAACAAATTTCAGACAGCCGTGAACGGCAACGTTTTTGTTCCCGGTGACGAAGGTGGAACGGGCAAACTTTCCATAATGTTCGGGTGTGCCTGCTTTCCCAAAGACGGAGACAGGCCCGATGACGTTTTGGGCAAAGCGATATCCGCCCTTGATTCTGCATGGAATTTAAACGGCGATACGCTCCGCTTCGTTTCAGCTTAGGAAAATTTCTTTACCTGTTATTTACAAGAGACGCGCTCGTTCTGCCGCCGTTGCCACAAAACTTTTTATCGTGCGTGATCTATCGCTTCGTTCGCCAGTTCGTCTGCCCGTTCGTTTTCAGGATGGCCGTTATGTCCCTTTACCCATGTCCATTTAACGTCGTGTCGCTCGCTCGCTTTTAAAAGGGCTTCCCAAAGCTCACGGTTTTTCACAGGTTTTTTACCGGCTGTTCGCCAGTTATTTTTAACCCATGTTTTTATCCACGAGGTTATTCCCTGCATAACATATTTTGAATCTGTAAAAACCGTTACGGACGATTTTTTCTTTAGCGCGTTCAAGGATTCAATGGCGGCGGTAAGTTCCATCTCGTTATTGGTGGTGTGCGGCTTGTAGCCTTTTAGTTCTTTCTCTTTTTTGCCGCTTCGTAGCAAGGCGCCCCACCCGCCGGGGCCGGGGTTGCCACGGCATGCGCCGTCACAATAAATTTCTATTGCGGGTTCGTGTTTTTTTTCAGTCAACTTGATTTAACCGGCAGTTAAAAATCCATGTCGAACTGGATTGTCATAACGCTATTGCCCGCCACGTCTTCATCGTTAAACGAGGTGTATCCTAAAAGAGCGCTTATGTTAGGCGAAAAACGCCATGCGAAACCTATCGAGAGCGCACCATAGGCGTTGTCTCCGCTCATATAATCAACGGCGATCCATAACCTGTCGTCGATTTCGGCTAATGTCCTGTCGTATGAGGCCAGCACTCCATCGTTTTCTTCATTGCCGTTTTTGTCAACGAGAAGGTCTTTGTTGCCAACATAATAGCCCAAGGATACGCGTCCTAAAACCGGAAGGGTTTTAGCGGCGAGAACGTAGGTTATGTTAAAGTCGGTCGCGTTGCTTTCGGTTCCAAAATCATAACCACCTATCGCTATCGCGGGAAAAAAGGAGTAGAGGGAGTCTTCTTTAATCTGAACCTTGGCGTTGTAGTAGACAGGGTTGTCGGTTGGTTCCCGCAAATCGATTCCAACCTCTATGCCGATATCCGGTGTCTCCAGAACGCCTACCGTTGCGCCCATCGTTAAAGGCAGGTCGTGCCCGCCATCTTTTGTGTCTTTCATGACGGTTGTATAGTTATCCACTCCGAGATGGATCGTTTTAAACGGCTGTGTATCGGTAGATGGAATCCATATCTGGGTGGACGGAGTCGCAAAAGAATTTACGGAGGAAAACATCACCAGAAAAAACGATACAAACAAGACGGCCAGAAAACGAGATGAAAACTTTTTCATCGTCCCCTCCTCAAAATGTAAAAGACAGAAGCCGGTAAAGGCTTTTTATTAAATACAACCGGAACAATCGCTGTTCAGGGTGCATGACATAATGGAACTGCTACCCTGTTTATGCAACAGGATGAAGCTTGCGGGAGTTTGTGAACAGCTAACGTTACCGCTGGAACCTGCCCCGGAAATGTTAATTTGTATTCGTATGTCATCGAAGACGTATACGTCTCCATTTTCAGTATTGGTGGCAAGCATCTCGTCGCCCGCGTCCAGAGTGTCAGTTATGGATCCTATAAGAAATGGGGGTGAGCCTGCATATCCGCTTCCCACAACATTAACGTCGAGAACCCCGTCAAACGCCCAGACGCCGCTTTCACTGAACAACGATACAAACGTTCTGGTCAGTCCTTCCGACTGCGCATCAGCACCAGACCCGTTACCAGTGCCGACAATATTACCATTGAGTACCGTGGAGCCGCCATACGCACCCGAAACGGTGTGGTTATCATAATGTAGCGTAACACCAGTTAACGTATCGATTGATGGAGTGCCGTTGAATACCGGGGTGATATCTATCCGCGTATTTACGGTTGTAGATGCGGCTCCCATGGCAGTGGAGAGGGCGCTTGCCTGTGAGCTTGCCTGTTTCAGGAAACCTGTCACTATTTCCTGGGCTTCCGCGTCTGTAGTTGAAGTTGTCGAGGTTCCAGCAGAAGAACCTGTGCTGGTATCGGTGGAACTTCCACCGCCACCTCCGCCACAGGCAGAAACGATGGTTGTGAGAGCAAGTAAAAGAGTGATTCCGATCAAACGCATTTTATACATCCCATATGTTAATTATAACCAGTTGTGACACTACCACAAATGTGAGGAAAATAACCGGAATGGCACTTCCTCCTCACCGCAGTATCTTCAAAACCGGAGGAAATATCAACAGGATAAAAAAGCTAGGCCTCCCTGGCGGGACGGGCGTCGATCAGGCGAAGCTGAATTCTTTCAGTGCCACGCCATTTATTGATTTCAGGGGTGTATACGATATCAAGTGGCCCGTCCAGCATCCCTTTTTCCAAAAGCAGTTCGGCCATGTTAAAGCCGATGGCCTCGGCCCCGTTTTCAAGCGTAAACTTTACATGTTGCCCGTTTGCCCCCATGATCTTGAAATTTTTTGTGCCAACCTTGTGGCTTGCAAACACCGGAACAGTGAACCCTGTGCCGAAGGGCGCGAGTGAATTTATCTTTTTAATCAACTCCATGTCCAGGTCAACCGGTGATAGCGCAAGGTCTATATCTATAGCGGGTGCGATATCTTTTGAACTCAGTTTTTCATTTGCAAACGTAAGGAGATTTTTTTTAAAGTCGTCGAAATTTTTCAACGTCACAGAAAATCCCGCCGCCATTTTATGTCCACCGAAGCGTATGAGCTTGTCGCTTGTCGCGTTAAGACCACCTGTTATATCGAAAGCCTGAATCGACCTTGCAGAGCCTCTTCCGGTTTCGCCATTAAAACAGACAAGGGCTACCGGAACATTAAACTTTTCGACCATCATAGACGCCACAATGCCGATTACGCCTGCGTTCCAACCGTCTGCACCCAGTATCAGGGCCTTGTCGTTTTCAGAGTCGAACGTATTTTCCGCCATTTGCATCGCAAGCCTGAAAACCTCTGCCTGGGTTTTTTTCCTGCGGTTATTTTCTTCGTCGAGCTTTAAGGATATTTCACGCGCCCTTTGTTTATCGTCCGTTAAAAGCAGTTCTACGCAGATATCGGCCCGCCCTAAGCGCCCTGCGGCGTTCAGCCTTGGCGCTATGCCAAAACCTATGTCCCTGCATGTTGCCGCGCTGTTTAAACCCGCGACATCTTTTATAGCCAGCAAACCTGATTTTTGTGTCTTTGAAAGTTCCTCAATCCCGAAGCTTGTCATAATCCTGTTTTCACCAGACAGCTTTGCGGCATCGGCGATGGAGCCTATGGCCACGACATCGAGCAGTTTTTTCAAGTTTGGCAGTTTTTCTTTTTCCACCCCGCGCAGGTACAGCCCGTTTCTTACGGCGGTGGCAAGCTTAAAAGCTACGCCGACACCGGCCAACCCTTTAAACGGGTATCCGCAATCAACGCGATTAGGGTTTAAAACCGCAACGGCTTGAGGGAGTTTTACGCCGGGCAGATGATGATCTGTAATCAAAAGGTCGAGCCCAAGTGACTTTGCCCGGTCTGCGGCTTCAAAAGCGCTTATACCGTTATCGACGGTGATTAAAAGTTTCGCACCATGACTGGCCAGCGTTTCAACCGCCTTTACACTCAAGCCATATCCGTCTGATCCTCGTTCAGGTATATGATATCCAGCGTCTATTCCTATCTCTTTGAAAAAACTTACAAGAAGTGCCGTAGAGGTTATTCCGTCGGCGTCGTAATCGCCGCACACAACTATTTTTTCTTTCAAATCGAGGGCCGTTAAAACCCTCTCGACGGCAATATGCATGTCGGCCATTGCGAAAGGGTTTTCAAGACGTGCAAGTGACGGATTCAAGAACCGGTTAACCGACTCGACGTTTTTAACACCACGGTTTACAAGAATACGGGCGATGACGGGCGAGAGCCCCAGCTCGTCGCATATTTTTTTTTCAGCGGCGGGGTCGCCTTCCGCCATCGTCCATTTTTTTCGTTTCACTCGGCATTGCCGTTCATATGAATTGTCGTTACGATTTTATCCTCTGTCTTATCGGCTTGTTTGTAGTTACAGCTCATGTCGTTAAGAAAAATGGCGTAACCGTATAATTTTCCGGTTTTTTTCGTCGCTACATATCCTGTTAGCGTGCTTACCCTGCTTAAAGTGCCAGTTTTGGCACGGGCCAGCCCTACTGCGGATGAGCCTGCAAGCCGGTTTTTAACAGAGCCGTCTACTCCCATGATTCCCAGGGCTGATGCGAAGTCTGGCCAGATTTTAAAGTTTTGCCTTACGGTGATGAGAAGATCTGTAAGGGCATGTGCAGTTAGGCGATTTTTGCGTGATAGGCCAGAGCCGTCCGCCAGCGTTACGTTGGCGAGGTTTACTTTGGATTCACTTAGGAACTTGCGGGTGATTTCAAGCCCTGTTTTGTGTGTTCCGGGTTTACCATGCGTTTCGGCGTCCATGGTTTTTATTATCTGTTCAGCCACAAAATTGTTTGAATACCTGTTTAGCCCCCGCAAGATAACGGAGAGCGGTTTTGATTTATGTGTAACGAGAATTTTAAATTTATCGCGGGCTTTCCCGCTTTTTAT
>JAJRTC010000043.1 GCA_024278445.1 Nitrospirota bacterium | reverse complement strand
TTTTAAGGCATGTTTTTTTGCCTTCAGCGCATTGCCTTTAAGAAAATCGCCGACCTCGGCATGATCTTTTGCCGCGGCGATGATTGTGTCGAGCGCTCGGATCGTCTCTTTTAACGCATCTCGTGAATTTAAAGATTTAAAAGGATTACTACCTGTTACAGGATCGTCAAGATCGAGGTTCGACAACTCAAGGACTTTCTGTTTTTCGTAGGCTAGCTCAAACTTGTCATGTGAGGGAACCCTTACGACAACAAGCTTGGGCGCAGAGATTTTTCCTGCCTTTGCCGGCTCTACCTTTATTACATTCGGCTTTTTGTTAGCAAGTTTAGTTACAGCCTCCCCCTGCTTTGTAAGGGCTTTAGCCTGTTTAGTTATGGCACCGGTCTGCTTCTTGATAGCGGAAACCAACTGTTTGTTTGATTTTTCAATCAAGCCCAATAACTTGACAAATTTATCGTCACCACTATCTTTTTTCTCAACAACTACAGGGGTGGCGATAACTTGCGTTGCACGCAGGCCCACACTTTGGGCAAACGGATCATAAAGGTCTATCACCAGAAGTGAAAGAAAAGTTGCCAGTGGAGCTGACAAGGCTATGGCCAGCACTAGTTTAGGGTAAGAAAACCCCACGACATCATTTTCAACTTCAACCGGCTCCAGGTTTTCTTTAACCCGACCAAACGCCTGGGCTATATCATCGTCTTCCAAAGGTAGGGCTCTTCTTCTTTTCACGGTTTCAGTCACTCCCAAAAATCTCCGGTAAAATTTTAAAATTTCGATTATAACTTATGCCATGAAGCCATTTAAATCTGCAACGGTCATTATAACCATTTTTATTGGGTTTCAAGCCCTATTCGCACTGGCGGAGGAACAAAAAGCCTATGTAAAGCATGTTTTTGATGGCGACACGGTTCTTGTACGGCTAGGCTGGAAAGATGAAAAAGTGCGTTTTCTTGGCATAGATACGCCGGAAAAAGCGGGCCCATATACAAAAAAAGAGTTCTTGGGCGAAAAAGCGTCTGCCCGCACAAGAAAACTTGCGCTTGGCAAAACCGTTACTTTGGTTTTTGGCGGGAACAAGCTTCGTGACAAGTATGGAAGGCTGTTGGCATACGTTATCCTTCCAAATGGAAAGTCGCTGAACGAAATATTGCTGATGGAAGGCCTTGCAAGAGCATATAAGAGGTTTCCCCATAAAATGAAACAAAAATTCATACGGCTTGAACGCACGGCACGGGGAAAAAAGCTTGGAATATGGAGCGCTATAAGAAACAGATAGTCGTTATGTGCAATGATCACAACTTACATTTACAGAATGGAAAAAGAGGTTACGAACTGGCCTTACGATATCCGGAGCGTATCTGAAATTACGGCAACATAGGTCTGCCTGGTGTCATTGCTGACAAACGAACGAATTTGTCATCCTGAGAAGCCTTCAGGCGACGAAGGATCTCATATGCCGAGATCCTTCGCTTGCGCTCAGGATGACACTTAACCAATAGTCGTTCCAGAGAATAGCTCTTTATTAGAAGTTTTCATTTGGTCATTGCCGGGGATATAAGCCGATGCGGCAATCCCGGTGAAACAATGCGATAAGTGCAAACCATGTTTTTCCCAACGGGATCGCCACGGTCATCAAAAGGCTATCTCGCGATTGATGACTGTGAAGGCTTTTAGTAACCAGTACATGTAAACGCAAATCTTGATTTTCGCACGTTATGATTTAAACAGCTCTTTAGTGAGCCCAAACTCACGCATCTTGCGATGAATCGTCCTTGTGTTTACCCCCGCCTTCTCTGCCGTCTGGTTTATGTTCCCGTTATACATTCTAAGCGTTCTGGAAAGATATTCCCGCTCAGCTTCTGCCACCACGTCTTTTAGTTCAAGATCAGAATTAGCTGTGTAAGTGATAATTTCCTTGCCGCTTTTTTCCGGAATATCGATGCGGTTAACAAGTGGGCCATTATTTAAAATCACGGCACGCTCAACAAGATTTCGTAATTCGCGAATATTACCTGGCCAGTTATACCCGTTCATCTTTCGCATAACGTCGGCAGTAAACCCGCGCAGTTTTTTACCCATCGTTACACCAAATTTTTTAAGGTAGTGATTAGCCAGAAGTTCCACGTCGTTGCCCCGCTCTCGCAAGGGAGGCAGGCTAACGGGAACCACGTTTATTCTGTAATACAGGTCTTCACGAAAAGTGCCGTTTTCTACCGCCAGTTTCAAATCTACATTAGTGGCACAGATAAAACGGACATCGATTTTAATAATTTCGTTACCACCGACTCTTGTGACCTCCCCTTCCTGAATCGCGCGCAGAATCTTCACCTGCATGTTTGCAGAGATATCGCCAATCTCGTCTAGAAACAGGGTTCCGTTATGTGCATCCTCAAACTTGCCTATGCGCCGCTGGGTGGCACCTGTGAAGGCACCTTTTTCATGGCCGAAAAGTTCTGTCTCAAGCAAAGAGTCTGACAACGCGCCACAGTTTATGGCAACAAATTTTTTGTTTACCCTTGGCGACGCCATATGTA